>CAZWKO010000057.1:0-10815 GCA_964634925.1 uncultured Vicinamibacteraceae bacterium | reverse complement strand
CGCCAACACGTACCGTAAAGTCAAGAGCCTGACGGAAATCATCTAGACGGTAGACCATTTCCAAGTGATGTCCGTCAACCGCTATCCAACCACCCCCGAGTTTGGTCAGCAAACTGGACTGTTCTTCTTTCGTCAGTGGTGGAACACCTCCTCGGCACGGCACACACTTCCCCTGCGCAAGTTCACTCATTTTCTGTATCCTCCAATCCAACAGCCACAGCAACCCACTACCGTAAAAATCACATCTTTTTATATAGTTGATCGAGAAACGTACAGGAGAACAGGATGCCTGAAAAAAAACCGCAGAACTACGACAACCACGCAAAATTTATTCCGATCTTCCACTACTTTGCGTTGCCACTCTTATTAATTAATTTCTTCGGAGCCTTGTTTCGGGTCACACCGGACATTACCTTTTACAGCCTCAATGACCTTGGTCTCGCTAGTTCCTTGATCGTCGTGACCGTGTCCACGCGCTTGTTTGCGCTCAAAGCTCAAGACCGTGTTATTCGACTTGAAGAACAACTACGCAGACAGACATTGCTACCGGACGCGCTCAAGGCGCGAGCCGAATGTTTGACGATGGGACAAATTGTTGCACTACGCTTCGCGTCAGACGAAGAACTAGCGGATTTAACTCAGGATGCATTGGACAACAACACTTCCCCAAAGGCTCTCAAACAGGCCGTAAAGCATTGGCGTCCAGACTACGACCGAGTGTAGAAACATCAGGCGCCGACCAAATGCACTAAATTTAAGATGAAGACTTCTCCTCTTGCTGACTCCGCACGCCTTGCGCCCACACATCAGCCATTCGACTCGACGCGAGCCACAAACCTCCATCCACAACCAGCGTTACGCCTGTCACATAGGACGCGAGATCAGAGCATAGATAAAGCGCAGCTTTCGATACATCATCTACTTCACCCAGTCGCCGTAGTGGCGTCATCTTCTCCGCTTCTTCTTTGGCCGGCCCGACGAGTAACCGCCGAACCCCCTCCGTACCGGCAATCGGCCCAGGAGCAATGCCATTCACGCGGATGCCATGTTCACCCCACTCGACAGCCAAACTCCGTGTCAGCGCATCAATTCCGGCCTTCGCTGCGGAAACGTGCAATTGGGCTACGGTTCCAACATAGTGCAACGTCGCACTAATGTTCAGAATTACTCCATTCGTCTTTTTGAGATGAGAAAACGCTGACCGGCACATATGAAATGTCCCTTTCAGATCGATGTCAACGACTGTACCAAATCCATTGGGAGACAGGTTTTCAGCCAGACATAAAAAATTCCCAGCAGCACCATTCACAAGAATGTCTAAATGCCCCAATGTCTTTACTGTTTCCTCGACCGTTCGATCTACCGTAGCTGGATCGCGCACGTCACCAGGAACAGCAAATGCTCGAACACCAACACGTTCGATTTCTTGACACGTCGGAAGAAGGTGCTCTTCTCGACGACTCGTAATGGCAACATCACAACCATGCGCCGCGAGTGCTAATGCCAAACCACGACAAATTCCGGTGCCACCACCGGTAACGAGTGCCGCCTTGCCTCGCAATAGATCTGATTGATAGGGCATCTCATCATCTCCGTATTCTCATCAAAGTTCATGCGCTTCGACCATGAACGTTACAATCCATTGAGTGTGACTGTTCTCACCCGCATCACAAATGCATTCCCACTCTGGGTCTTATTGGCTAGTGGGCTCTCTCTCTTTGAGCCATCTCTTTTTTCGTGGTTTAGTGGACCACTTATCCCAATCGGCCTCGGCATCATCATGCTCAGTATGGGAATGACTATTGGATTCGATGATTTTCGTCGCATCGCTAAGGAACGCCATAGCGTACTACCTGGCGTCATTCTCCAATATACGCTGATGCCACTCCTCGGCTGGTGCCTTGGAGTCGTCTTTAATCTCCCTGCGCCATTCGCAGTGGGTCTTATTCTTGTCTCTTGTTGCCCAGGTGGCACTGCATCAAACGTTATCGCATTCCTCGCACGTGCCGATGTCGCTCTCTCGGTCTCCATGACAACGGTATCGACGCTTTTAGCAGTTCTGATGACACCCGTGCTAACTGCCGTTCTCGCAGGCAACCGAATTGACGTGCCAGCGCTGGGCCTACTGCAGGATACGATTCAGGTGGTCATCCTACCGGTCATCGTGGGAGCTGGGTTGAAGTGGCGGTTTCCAGTTTTTTGTGAGCGCATACTCCCGGTTGCTCCGCTTATCGCTGTAATCACGATCGTTTTAATTGCTTCGTCGGTAATCGGTGGAAACCAGACCGCTGTACTTAACGCAGGACCACGCCTTCTCTTGGCAATCTTGTGTCTCCATGGTGGAGGCTTTGTACTCGGGTACGGCGCAGGACGGATATGGCTTGGACGTGAACGGGCCGCCCAAACCGCCGCAATCGAAGTTGGCATGCAAAACTCCGGACTCGGTGTGGTGCTGGGACAACAAAATTTTGCAAATCCGCTCGTCGCTATTCCCAGTGCAATTTCGGCGGTCCTGCACTCACTTGTTGGCAGTGTTGCTGCCGCAATCTGGCGCGCAAGAAACTCTTCAGAAGTGAGTCAAGATACGACACCGTGAACAAACGCTGGCCACTCTCCCCGATTCCGACAGTCAAGACGAGGAAGAAAGAGCCGCTTCTACGAGAGGGCGCGTTTTCGTATCCCAATTAAGTCGAAGCGCTGTAGTGTGACCCTTGTCTGACATTTTTCGCCAAGTCTTACGCAGAATATCAATCACCTTGGCCGATTCGTGCTTTTCAACAAAAGCGGATAAATAGTGGGTCAGGAAAACAAGGCACGCAACATCTTCAAGAAGTTGAACTTCTGGATCACTCTTCAGCCGTTCTTTTCGCAGAAGTAGTGACACTCGAGTAATAGATTCTTGGTCATAGCCAATTCCGCCCAAGATGGATGCAGCAGTATCTGCATGAAATCTAGCTAAGTCACTTCTCCACCGCCGGTAGCCTTCTCGACCATCCGGATAGGCCTCCCTTGGAATCGTCCATCGCCGAATATGTTGACAGCGCACGGCGAGTCGCACTTCGTCTGACGCCTCCGGAGCAAATTCTTCAAGCGTCGCTGTCATCCTTTGAGCATAGAGAAGCTCTTTCGGATGTTCCGTCCCGTCAACAGTCTCAGTATTAGGGTCCTCGGCATTAGCTTGGTCGAATTGCCTGAATGCTTCGCTCACGCGGACACCCTGCCGGATCACAGCCATATCTCTAGAAGGCTAATCCCTTACTAGCCCTCATCAGGGCCTATGTATCCCTCACGTTCCAGATGAAAGATTATTTGCTGCGCAGCTTCTTCTGGCGTTAACGCCGTCGTATCAATTGTGATGTCCGCGTCCGCAGGCTCTTCGTAAGGATCAGAAATCCCGGTGAATTCCTTGATGATCCCAGCACGAGCCTTCGCATACAGCCCTTTTCGGTCACGCTGTTCGCACACCTCTAATGGGGTATCCACGTGGACCAACATGAATCCACCAACGGGCGACACATCACTACGCACATCCTTGCGCACAGCATCGTACGGCGCAATCGGCGCACAGACCGCGACACCACCGTTCTTCGTGATCTCAGAAGCCACATAACCAATACGCCGAATATTCAGGTCGCGATGTTCCTTTGAAAATCCAAGTTCAGATGAAAGATTCTTACGAACTAGATCACCGTCAAGCAACGTAACAGAACGACCTCCAACCTCTAATAATTTAACCAGAAGAGCATTGGCAATCGTTGATTTCCCAGAGCCTGACAACCCCGTAAAAAACACGGTAAATCCTTGCTGCTGCCGTGGAGGGTGACTCCGCCGAAGTTCCTGCGCTACATCGGAAAACGTAAACCACTCGGGAATATCTTTGCCTTCTGCCAGTCTCTCCCTCAACTCGGTCCCTGAAATGTTCAGCGTTCGTTTTCCGTCTGGGATCTCATCTACCGGAACGTAAGAATCAAGATCTTCTACATAGACCATCATCTTGAACGGTACCATCGTGACGCCAAGTTCCTCTTCATAGGTGCGCAACAGTTCCTGCGCATCATACGGTCCATAAAATGCATTCCCCTCGGAATCACTTCCCGGTCCTGCATGGTCACGTCCGACAATGAGATGCGTACAGCCATAGTTCTTTCGGATGATCGCGTGCCACACGGCTTCTCTTGGCCCTCCCATCCGCATGGCCAACGGCAACAGTGACAGCATCGCGGTCTGCGACGGGTACCGATGCAGTAATGCCTGATAGCATCGAACGCGCGTGTAGTGATCAACGTCACCGGGCTTCGTTAAACCGACAACCGGGTGGATCAAGAGCTTCGCTTCAATCTCTTTTGACGCTCGCAGAGTCAACTCCTGATGTGCACGGTGCATCGGATTCCTAGTTTGGAATGCAACCACCTTAGTCCAGCCAAGTTTCGTAAACTCACTCCTTAGTTCAGCAGGTGTATGACGAAGCTGCTTGTAATCGTAGTGAGTAATTGGCTGCAACGCCGTGACACGTCCACCCACATAATGCGACGCAGTGCGAGACAGCAGATGTGCCACACCGGGATGTTCCTCATTCGCAGTACCAAAGACCGCAGATGCCTCCGCCTTCCGATCCGGGCACCACACATCTTCGACGGCAAGCACAGCGATCATCACGCCTTCCTCATCCCGTAATGCCAAGTCAGTGCCTGGTTTAAGTGTCCTTGCGAGAGACTCAGGAATATCCAGTGTGATGGGAACCGGCCACAATGTCCCGTCACCCAAGCGCATCTCCGAGCAAACCGATTCGTAGTCTTTCTGGCCAAGAAAACCAGTTAATGGTGAAAATCCACCGCAAATCAACAATTCAAGATCACACTGTTGACGCGCCGTAAGGTCATGAGACGGCCAATCGCGGGATGCGGACTTGAGTTCGTCCTGGTCTTTCTCATTAGCAAATAAATCGACAAGATCTCCGCCGTGCGGAGAAATCAGGTGGTCAGACAAAACTGCGCTACTCCTTCCATAATGGGTTAAACGAAGACTTCATTGAGATGGGAACCAACTCGCTAGATTACCATGCTTGACTGTGCGAGGAAGTCGCCTGCTACAATCAGGGGCTTATGCGTCCGTGCCTACGTCACAATTGTTCTTGTAGCTGCGTTTGTATGGAGCCCTTTAGGGGCCCCTGCGCGGACGGTCAAATCAGATTATCTGCTGCCTTCTAGAAAGGCAGACACCAAACATCCGAAAGACCAAAAGCCTGGGAGGCAAACACCCCCGGGATTTTCTTGCTTGTGGAACTCACTCCAACATTTATCGGTTTCTTTGTAGGAATGCTAGTCGGTGCCACATCGACCGGCGGGGGCGCCCTTCTAACGCCGGCACTGGTTCTCATCGCCCGCGTGCCACCGGCTATCGCGATCGGGTCAGACGTCTTAATTGCGAGTGGCATGAAATTATTTGGCGGTGGCTTCTACGCCATTCGGCGTGAAGTCCATTGGCCAACTGTTGGACTTCTTGCTATCGGTTCCATTCCCGGTGCGGTCATAGGGATTTCCATACTGAACCAGGTTCCCATGAAACACATTGATTCATGGCTCACCCATGGTCTCGGAATCGTGCTGATTCTAGCTGGCAGCGCACTATTGCTCCGCATGAGATTTGCCGGAAAAATACATCCGAAAATACAACCCGTCCCAATGGTCACCATTGGCCTCGGGTTTGTCACTGGATTGCTGGTAAGCATGACAAGCGTTGGAAGCGGATCGCTTTTATTATGTGTGCTAACACTATGGTATCCGCTCAATGCACGAACTATCGTCGGAACCGATCTTATTCATGCTCTCGCTCTGTCAGCTGCAGCCACCGTCGGTCATGCTGCAGCCGGCCGTGTGGATGTTGCACTTGCCGGGACTGTTCTGCTTGGGGCAGTTCCCGGTGTACTGACTGGGGCACGCATCGCTACGACCGTACCAGACCGTGTGCTAAGAACTGGTCTTGCCAGTGTGCTCATCGTTATCGGCACCTATTTGGCACTATTCGGTATGTTGTAGTGACTGAAACAGCCGAGGGAGGGCTTTAGGATGGCAACCGTCTCACAACCGAAAGAAGAACGCTTGATAGAGTTATCAAGATTTTCAGATGATCTTGAAGGACGTTCGGCCGCGGATATTCTGGGGTGGGCAGCGTCCTACTTCGGCAAAGGACTAACGTTTGCAACCGGGTTTGGCGCCGAGGGTTGTGTGCTTATTAATCTAATCGGAAAGCATAAAATCCCGATTGATATTTTCACGCTTGATACCGGATTACTTTTTCAAGAAACCTACGATCTATGGCATCGTTTGGAGTCTCGTTACAACATTAAGATTCGTGGAATCGCCCCAGAACTCGATGTCGATCAACAAGCAACAACACACGGTGACCGACTTTGGGAGCGCGCACCTGACAGCTGTTGCGACATGCGAAAGGTCATACCACTGAAAGCCACGTTAGCCAATGTCGATGCATGGGTAACCGCCATTCGCCGTGACCAAACCGCTGAACGTGCGCATGCAAAAATTGTCGAATGGGACCACAAATTCAACATTGCTAAGATTAACCCGCTTGTTACATGGACGAAGCATGACGTCTGGCAGCATATTCTCACGGACAAGGTGCCATACAATCCATTACATGACAATGGCTATCCAAGCATCGGCTGCTGGCCATGTACAAGTCACGTCAAACCAGGCGAAGACGACCGGGCAGGTCGCTGGCGAGGCAATTCAAAAAACGAATGCGGTCTCCATAGCCCAGAGATAACAAATCAGCAGGAGTAACAACCGATGGATCTTTTTCCCGCCTTCATTAAACTAGCCGGCCGTCGGGTCGTGGTAATTGGCGGCGGACCGGTAGCAGCATCAAAACTTGAAGCCTTACTCAATGCCGGAGCTGATATAACGGTCGTGGCACCAGAAATCGTGTCCGAAATCAGGAACTCCAGTGTGACGATTCTGGAGCGTAGTTTTCGATTGTCTGATTTAGACGGTGCTTGGTTAGTCGTCGCCGCCGCAACGCCTGATGTGAATCGTGTTGTTGCACAAGCAGCCGAAACTCAACATATTTTCGTTAATGCCGTCGATGATCCCCCAAATGCCACTATGTACCTTGGTGGTGTTGTCCGCCGCGGAGGCGTGACGTTTGCCATATCAACCGACGGCCGTGCGCCGGCTCTCGCCGGTTTATTTAGGGAGGCACTCGACTCATTGCTCCCCACGCGTGACCTCGAACAATGGATGGCTGAAGCAGCTCAATTGCGTGGGCACTGGCAAAAAAATGCGGTTCCCATGCAGAACCGACGACCGGAACTTCTAGAATCACTTATTCGCCTCTACAAACCGCCGAACGACGAAGCGATTACTAATAATTAAAGTGAAGCAAATGATAAAGAAGCAACCATCAATGACTTTGGGGTTTGTGTCACTCATTGGAGCAGGACCAGGAGACCCAGAATTACTGACTATTAAAGCAGCCAACCGACTGGCGGACGCGGACATAGTGCTATACGACGGTCTTGTACCCACCGAAATTGTGGAAATGGCCCATTCTGCCCAACGTTTTTGCGTCAGTAAGCGCGCACGGCGTCCCGCAGTCAGTCAAGAAACGATCCAACGACTAATGGTGCGGTCTGCACGACGAGGCAAACGAGTTGCGCGCCTCAAATCTGGTGACCCGTTCGTATTAGGGCGTGGGGGGGAAGAAGCTCTTGCCCTTAAAGCTGCTGGCATGCCATTTGAAGTAATCCCTGGAATAAGTGCAGCGATCTCTGCGCCAGGCCTGGCTGGCATTCCCGTCACGCACCGCGGACTCTCCTCCGCGTTTACTGTCGTATCAGGACACGCTCCGGAAGTATTTGGACCGGTACTTCAATCATTGGAACCAAGTGCAATGACCGTAGTGGTGTTGATGGGATTGCTCCATCGGAATCAAATTGCACAAACACTTCTTACGAACGGGTGGTCGCCAACTACCCCATGCTCAATCATTACTGCCGCATCAACACCACAAATGTCTTACTGGACAGGTGGTCTCATAGACCTAGCAACACTCGATGGAACATCGGACACGCACCCTGACATGCCAGGAACGATCATAATCGGTGAAGTCGTTCGAATAAGCGGTGTCATTGGAAGTGGTGTCATACCAACCCACACAATCGATGCAATTGCCCGACAACAAGAAGGCTAACTTATGACGTGGAAAGCAAAACTGGCTGACAGGATCCCGGCAGAACTCGGTCAAGAGATCGACGCGTTTGAAAACCAGATTGCCCTGCGAAGACAAGACAAGGTGGACGAAAAGGTTTTTGCCGAAACCCGACTAAGGCGAGGCGTTTATGGACAACGCTACGATAACGGTCAGCGTAATGACGGAACGGGACCGAGGCCGCTGGCCTATCCGTCCAATGGGTTAACGAAAGGTCCGGAAACCGTTTGGGACGCGCCAGGAATGATGCGCATCAAAATCCCTATGGGCTGTTTAAATCCAGACCAAATGAACACACTTGCTGACCTAGCCGATGAGTACAGTGATGAAATCTGCCACGTAACAACGCGCCAAGATATTCAACTACATTTTGTTCATATCGATGACACACCAGATCTGATGCGCCGTCTGGCTGCGGTTGGTATCACCACGCGTGAAGCGTGCGGTAATACTGTAAGAAATGTCACCGGATGTCCTTTGGCGGGGGTCTGCCAAGATGAATCTTTTGATGTAACGCCGTATGCGGAAGCATGCACGAGGTTCTTGCTCGGTCATCCTGACACGCAGGATTTCGGTCGAAAATTCAAAGTCGCATTCTCGGGATGTCGAGACCACGCGTGTGGTTTAGTCTCAATGCATGACCTTGGACTTATCGCTGTAACACGAACTCGAAACGGTATCGAGGAGCGTGGTTTTGAAACTTATGTCGGTGGTGGTTTGGGTGCCGTTCCCCATCAAGCGAAACTGTTTGACGAGTTCCTTCCCGTTGAAGAACTTTTGCCAACCGCACAGGCAATCGCCAGAGTATTTGCCCGCCTCGGTGAAAAACGCAACCGCGCTCGAGCACGAATTAAATTTCTTGTTGCCCAACTTGGTTTGGAAGAATTTAGTCGTCTCGTCCTCGAAGAACGACAACAATTAAAGCAGGACCCGCGGTGGACGGCACATATCGACGAAGCTCCCCAGTACAGAGAACATCCCTCCAAGGAACGCAGTTCATCCGAACAGGATGGCAATGACAGCTATAAACACTGGTTACGTACCAACGTGTATCAACAACGACAGACGGGGTATTCCGTCGTAACAATTGCACTTCCGCTCGGAGATTTAACTTCGCAACAAATGCGAGAACTTGCGGGGATTGCGCGTGCGTACGTTGGCGAAACAATACGTCTAACCGTTGAACAAAATATCGTTTTACGTTGGGTCAATAACGCAGACCTTCCGTCACTTTACCAATCACTATTTAACATCGGGCTCGCAGAAGCGGGAGCAGGTACTATCGCCGACATTACAGCCTGCCCTGGCACAGACACCTGCAAGCTTGGCATCGCCTCGTCACGTGGTCTTGCGGCCGAACTACAGTCACGCCTCACGAAACAAGGAGACACCCTGGATTCGTCAGTAGAACAATTACGGATAAAGACCAGCGGTTGTTTTAATTCCTGTGGTCAACACCACATCGCTGACCTTGGGTTTTATGGTGTCAGCCGAAATATCGGAGGCTATGCAGTCCCGCATTTCCAAGTTGTCCTCGGCGGAAAATGGCGAGGAAACGGTGGAGCTTACGGTCTCGCTTCAATGGCCATCCCGTCAAAACGAATACCCGAGGTAGTCGACCGCATTACGAAACGTTTTGTCGACGAACGACAGGAACACGAGACCTTTCAGGACTATACGCAGCGTGTGGGCAAAAGAGCCTTTAAGGAAATGTTAAACGACCTGGCTCCGGTACCGGCGCATGATCTACAGCCAGATTACTACTCAGATTGGGGTGACCCGCGCGAATTCACACTGGGTGACATGGGTGTTGGTGAATGTGCCGGTGAAGTCGTTTCACTGACAGAATTCGATCTCGCTTCCGCCGAAGCTCAAATTTTCGAAGCACAGTTACGGCTTGAGGAAACCGAACCGGCGCAAGCGAATCAGCTGGCCTACCAAGCCATGTTGCTTGCAGCAAAAGGACTCATCAAAACAGAATTTGTAGATATTTCAGATGACCCAGACAGTATCGTAAAAGAATTCCGCACCCGTTTCTTCGACACCGAGGTGTTCTTCGATAAGTATGCGCGCGGAAAATTCGCAATGTACTTGTTTCGTCGTCACGAATCAGGAAGTTGTGACACTGCAGAAGCAGCGCATCAGCTTATCGAAGAAGCTCAGCTGTTTCTTGAGGCTAGTCACGCATGCCAGGCACGATTGGCATCTCAACCGGTGGCACCACTTCAAACAAATAGAACACCCCGACCAGAGTAGATGGAAACACTAAACTCACTTGAACGGTATAAGCTCACAATTTTTGCAAAACCTGGTGCTGTAGTTTCTGCGAAAGTGATTATCCCTGTGTTTCATAAATGGATTCGCGAGCAGTCCATCGACGAATTACTTATCGACGTCGCGGATTATACCCATCTTCCAACCGGACCAAACGCCCTTCTCGTGGGGCATGAAGCAAATCTTGCAATCGAAGCGAGCACGAATTGCGTTGGACTCAGCTACATCAGAAAACGTAATGCCACCGGAGAATTAGTTGAACGATTGGCTAGCGGGGCAAAAACATTATTGCAGGCGGCCAAGATGCTGGAGTCC
>CAZWKO010000056.1:0-10818 GCA_964634925.1 uncultured Vicinamibacteraceae bacterium | reverse complement strand
CACGGGTGACGACCTCTCCCAGCTCAATACCGCCGAAGACTACAAACCCGGTAGCGTCGAGGAACGCGTCAACGCTTTACTGACCGCTAGACGACGAAAATTCACGGTGGCACGGGAGTACTTGCTTGATAATTCAGTGAGCGCATTCCTTTTAGTTTTAAACGCAGACCGATTGTCCATACTTGAGAGCCAGAAAGTGGCGACGACCCTGAGTGGATTCGATATCTCAGTGTCTGCGCTGGTCATCAATCGAGTTCTTACGAGCACAATCTCTGCGTCCGGTGAATTTATTGACGCAAGACGATCGCAAGAAAACCAATATCTCAAACAAATCGATGACATTTTTTGTGGACTGCCACGCACTATCGTCCCGTTGCAACCTCATGACGTCCATGGTCTTGAAGCACTGCGAGGCATTGGTGCCGAATTGCTGAAAACATGACGGTCAGTCCCCTCGTCGCAGCCGGCGTCTGCCTGATGTGCTACCTCGTAGCCTACCGTTATTACAGTCGCTTTTTAGCCACACGCGTTTTTGCGATCGATTCAGCCAGACCAACACCGGCAAATAGATTCCGAGACGGACTCGACTATCTTCCGGCGAACCGTTATGTCTTATTCGGACATCAGTACGCATCAATCACAGGACTATCACCGATGCTCGGACCGGCAATCGCCGTTATTTGGGGTTGGGTGCCAGCAATGATGTGGGTAGTGATCGGCGCCGTGTTCGTCGGAGCCGTTCACGATTTCGGTGCACTGGTTGTATCTATTAGAGGACGAGGCATGTCTCTCGGGAAAATCACTGAGAGTCTTATCGGAGCGCGGGCAAAGACATTGTTTCATCTCGTCATTTTTTTTCTGATTGCGCTTGCAATGGGAGTATTCGTTCACGTTATTGCCGTATTGCTTACAACTGACTTCTATCCGGAAGCGGCCATTCCGAGTAGTGGGTTAATACTCATTGCCGCACTGATGGGCATCGCAATACACCGTCGAGGCTACGGGCTAAAACAATTAACCGCAGTCGGCTTTGTTGTCGGGCTGATGCTACTCGCCGTTGGTATTCAGTATCCCGTTGTCGGCCCCAGTCTTACGCAGTGGAAATGGCTTCTCCTTGGCTACGCCTATGCCGCGAGTGTCCTTCCCGTGTGGCTACTCCTGCAACCGAGAGACTACCTCAACAGTTTGCTCCTTTATCTTGGCGTTGCGGCTATGTATATAGGATTTATTGCAACGAATCCTTCCTTTGCAGCTCCGGCGCTTGATCTAAACCCCACTGGTGCTCCGCCTATTTTCCCGTTTGTTTTTGTCGTCATTGCCTGCGGTGCCGCCAGCGGATTTCACGCCTTGGTTTCCTCGGGAACATCAGCAAAACAACTCGCGAATGAAAAGGATGCACGTTTTGTCGGCTACGGAGCCATGTTGGGTGAATCTGTACTTGGCTTAATGGCTGTTCTAGCTTGCACGGCCGGATTCATCTCACGTGAAGCGTGGCTTGAGCGTTACATCAGCTGGCAGGTTGCCGATGGTCTCGGAAACAACATCGCCGCATTTGTCCGAGGCGCCGCCTATTTCCTTAAAACCCTTGGCATACCGGAAGCGACTGGCACCACATTTATAGCGGTTATTGTCGTGTCGTTTGCGCTTACGTCACTCGACTCCGCCACACGACTACTTCGCTACAACGTCTCCGAAATGGGAGAAACATTTCGTCTTCCAACACTTCAAAACCGCATTGCCGCAACTGGCGTTGCGGTCACAGCAATATGGTTCTTTGCCTTCGCACAGATTGACGGTGAATTCGCTGGGCTCATCTTGTGGCAACTATTCGGCACCACTAATCAACTCCTCGCTGGACTTGCGTTGCTCGCCATCACCCTCTATCTCTTTCGACGCGGAAAACCGATTCTGTATACGGCCATTCCAATGCTATTCATGCTCGCCTCGACCCTAATCGCCATGACGAGCAATCTGTTCGATTTCCTGATCAATCGACAATGGATGTTACTGACAACCGGAGTGATAATCTTCGGATTAGCACTCTGGCTTCTAATCGAAGCCATCATTGCAGTTGCACAATTCCGACGTAATCCTGTCTATGAAGACCTTGAAATTCGACTTAGCAACTCACATCCTGCCGATTCCAACAGGATGTCCACCGGCTAATTCAGTACAATCAAAAAACTTTGTTGAAATACCAACGCACAACGATATCCAGCATCTTCCTGTGTCTCCTACTCGTCGCACCAATCACCGGACAAAACCTCACATCGACATGGGATGCCATCTACGCGGCGGATCAGGCCTCTACGGGTGCTGGACTGTATGAAACATCCTGCGCTGAATGCCACGGACCGGAACTGGAAGGAGGCGAAACAGCACCGGCGCTAGCTGGTCCAGATTTCCGGTGGACCTGGAATGGCCGCTCCGTCGGAGAATTGTTTGAAAGCATACGTATTTCAATGCCGGAAGGACGCCCACGAAGCATGACACGCACTGAAAAAGCCTCGGTACTTGCATTTATGTTGTCCGAAAATGGATTTCCCGCAGGTGCCACAAAACTCGCAGACGAGACGGACCTTTTGGAAACGTTCCGAATCGATGCAGTACGACCCTAGCTCTCATGGCATCTCACCACTGGCACGCGAACGGACTTCTTTTTGAAAACTGCAGTTGCCAACTGCTCTGCCCTGCGCATGTCTCTTTTAAGCACACGTGTGACGGTGACCGATGCCAGGGCCATTGGTGTTTTCATATTGACTCCGGTCAATTTGATGACGTCTCACTAAATAACACCAACATTGCCGTGATATTCGATGCTCCAGCAACGATGTATAAAGGCGACTGGGTCCAGATGTTTTACATCGATGAACAAACATCGCCAGCACAACGCCAGGCACTGGAATCAATTTTCTTAGGTCGTACTGGTGGGCCGTGGTCTGTGTTAAACGGTTTCGTTTCTAGCCAACTTGAAACCCGTCTCGTACCAATGACGTTTGAAGACAATGGACGTCAAAAGACACTAAATATTCCCGGAATCTTTAAAACTACAGTCAAGGCGATCCGCGGCGCCGATGACGATGGAGATGCCATCATTTCAAATCTGCACAATGTGATTCATGGGCCTGTTCATACGATGGCTCGCGGGCAATCCCATCACATCGACCCAACGCTCGGTTTTGCAGTCAAGGATACACATGCACTCTACTCCTACTTTTCCTGGCACGTTGGCGAGTAGCCTTCATGTTTGGCGCCTTGATATTTCTCAGCAATGTCTTGATGTGGACTGCCATGATGGCAGTCATGATGTTGCCAGCAGTCGGGCCTTGGCTGCTGGCCATGCGGCGAACAAGCACCGACTCACCATTATTATTGCCCAGCCTTTTTCTCTCCGGCTATTTGCTTGTTTGGACCGGGTTCAGCCTTGTCGCCGCAACAGTACAGGCCGTACTGTTTTATACCGGACTCGCATCACCCATGGGAGTACCGACACATCCAGTAGTGCCTGGTGTATTTCTTATCATGGCCGGCATTTTTCAGATGACCCCTCTAAAAGACAGGTGCCTGATTCATTGCCAATCACCAATCGGTTTTTTTTAACGTCGTGGCAAGATGGTTGGTCTGGTGCCGTCAAAATGGGCGTCCGGCATGGTGCACATTGTGTCGGTTGCTGCTGGGCACTCATGACTCTTGCCTTCGTCGCAGGGATAATGAACTTGTTCTGGATGCTCGGCGCTACTCTCTTTGTCTTAGTTGATCACGCGCTACTCCGTACAGCAACGCTCACCAAACTATCCGGGATCTTGTTTCTAATCGCCGGCATCTGGTTCCTCAGTCAACCAACCGAGGGCCACGACTCACTGCCGCTGAAGAATCAGCACGCGCCGATCGTCACCTTCGCGTTCGCTGTCCCCAACAACCACTAATACCAGGTCGCCGTCTGCCGAGACATCACGCGCCGGACGAGGCGTCGAAAACATGCCAGCTGACTCCGGCACTGACGGATTCGTTAGTGCCACTACCCGCACGCCAGAATCACTATCGGCCACATAGGCGTATCCACCATCCACCGACACCCGCGTCGCACGTCCAGGGGTCTCAAATGTTGCAATCCTGCTTGGAGATTCAGGAGTCGACACGTCATAGACCTGCACGTCCCCCCCTCCAGCACCAACAATCAACGTCGGGCGATTGGCGTCACCGGGAACGACTTCAATATCCCGTGGTGCAGCTGGTGCGTGTACGACACCAACAGGGTTTGGCTCGCCGGCTTGAGAAAGATCAAAAATATAAAGACCGGATGGTGAATCAGTGGCATACGCAAACGAACCGGCAGTCACTACGTCTCGGGCATATCCGTCAAGAAAAAATGATCCAACGCCCTGTGGCGCGGCTTCATCGGTTACATCGATAAGAACGAATCCTTCCATATGGTCAATGATGCCCACTTTGCCATGCGCGATATCTCCAATCTTCGTCTGGCCAAGTGTTTTATGCTGGCTGACCAAGGTCAGGTCATCCGGATTGGAAATATCAAGAATTCCAAGACCAAAAAAGTTAGCGCCGACGTAAGCACGATCACCTGCCAAACGAAAACCCCAAATTTCCTCAGGAAAAACGTATGAACTTCGAGCAACCGGCGTCGATGGGGTCGATAGGTCATAGACGGTGAACGTATGACCTCCAGACACATACGCGAAGCTTCCAGACACACGAACAAGTTCAACCGGACCAGGGATTTGACCAACCTCTTCCAGTTGAATCACTTGGGCGCGCGTCGCTTCACTCGAAAAGCTAACAAGCACCGACAGCAGTACGCCAACAATCAACCTATGAGTGACACTGTTACTCATTTCCAGTCTTAACATGTCACGAGTCCCCTTTGGCAATACGATAGAGTTTCGATTGGGTCCGTATAAACAGACTGCCTCGTGCGATCGCGGGAGTCGCGAGTGTCATTTCATTTAACGGGTTCTTATGCAAAATCTTGAACTCGGATCCCGCTTCGACAACGTAAGTTTCTCCATCTTCACTCAACAGAAACAACTTGCCGTTATATGCCCACGGCGATGCCGTAAAGCCATTGCCAATCTCCAACCGTTTACGGCTGTAAATTTCCTCGCCGGTACGCGCGTCATGCGCCACAAGGAAGCCACGGTCCAATAGCGTGTAATACGTGTCGCCGTAGACAATGGCAGTTGTGTTGTAAGTGCCAAGTAGCGGATACGACCAGGCAATGTTTTCAGACGACGTCAATGTCCCTGGAAACCCAGAAGTGATCCCGCTACGCATAGCTTCGTCCGAAAATAAAGAAATATCACCAGTGGCACCTGGCCGAACCGCATATACAGGCCTTAAGCCCCCTCCGGGGTACCCTGAACTGATGTAAACCAGACCATGACTAGCGAATGGCGTCGGAATCGTGAGTCCCGACATGCCGTGAATCTCCCACAGCAACTGACCTTCAAGATCATATGAACGCACCCCTTGCGTTCCCGCTGTTACCAATTCTGTCCGCAACTCGTTTTCCCATACAAAAGGTGTAGACCAATTCTGTCCACGTTCATCACGATCCACACGCCACAGTTCATCTCCATTGTTTTTATCGTACGCGGCCACAAAAGAACGTGTTGTATTGTCATTGACGAGATAAACCCGATCCCCATGCAAAATCGGAGAGGCGGCTGTCCCCATCTCAAGCGTCGTGTTGTAAACATCAATCTCCTGTGTCCAAACAGTCTCGCCACTCAAGTTAAATGCTCCTAACAGGCCAATACTTCCGAAGTACACATACACACGACGACCATCAGTTACAGGAGTCTCGGAGGCAAAGCTATTCTTAAGGTGCCGCTTCATTGGTGGAGGAGCACTATGCAATTCCCGCTGCCACCTAATTTGGCCGGTTTGAAAACTCAGGTCGTACAGCATCCAACGGTGCTCATTGTCTGACCCTTCGGACCCGTTCTCCATGCCAGGGTCATAGAGGCCCTTGATCGGAACCGGTTCGTCACCAGCGCTGATGGCTGCTGTCACGAACACATGGTCACCAGTGATCACTGGCGAACTCCACGACAAGCCCGGAATATCTGTGGACCAAACAACGTTGTCCGTTTCACTCCACGTCTCAGGAAGATTGGGATCATCGGGGACCACACCAGCCGCCACACCACGAAACTGGGGCCAATTCTCCTGTCCAGCGACTAGTCCGCTGCCGACCATTACACCGCAGAACACCAGAAGCACAAACCGCTGTAATCTCATCTGACTTCTCCTTAAGCATCTACTGTACGGCTCTAACTCTGGCTGTCAAGAACTGCCGTATACAGGCATAATACAGGGGGAAACACTTATTGATAGGGAGTGCCTGATGAATAACCTGTCCTTAAAAATGACTGTATATGCACTAACCACTGGTCTGTGTGTGCTCTCACCTGAGACCGCCACTGGTCAAACGTTAGCTGATGAGACTGCCTGGGAAGTCCCCCGCATGGCTGATGGCCGACCCGATTTACAAGGCGTCTGGGATTTTCGTAGCCTGACACCACTCGAGCGCCCGAGCCATCTCGGTGGCCAAGATGTCTTTACGGAAGAAGAAGCCGCTGAATTTGCGGAAGAACGCCTTGCTACTCTGGACAAAGACCAACCGGGACCAGACGGCCGTATTCCGCTTTCAGGCGGCTACAACGACTTCTGGTGGGATTACGGCAAACAATTAACAAGCGACCGCCGCACCTCGCTAATCGTCGATCCTCCTACGGGCCGCATACCAGCACGGTCACCAGAGTCACGGGCACGGTCAGAAATACGCCGAACCGAGCTTGCACGTGACGCGTATGGCCCTGAAGACCGAGGTGCCTTTGAACGTTGCATTCTTGGATTCAACGCTGGACCACCCATGAACCCAAGTGCATACAACAACAACATGCAACTATTTCAAACAAACGACCATATCGTCATTCTGAATGAAATGGTCCACGACGCCCGTGTCATCCCGATTAACGGCTCAGATCATCTTCCATCACATATCAGACAATGGCGTGGAGATTCACGAGCACGATGGACGGACGACATACTAATTGTTGAAACAAACAACTTCACCGAAAAAACCTCATTTCGTGGATCGAGCGAGAATCTGCTGTTGATAGAACGCTTTTCCCGTGTTGCAGCGGACACATTACTCTATGAATACACTGTTCACGATGCTGATTCTTTTGCACGGTCTTGGACCGTGTCCGTGCCAATGCACAGAAATGACCAGCCAATCTATGAGTACGCCTGTCACGAAGGCAATTACGGCATGACAAACCTCCTAGTCAGTGCGCGCGTCCGGGATGACAAAACACAACAAACTGATTCACAATGAACGCATTCTTCGTAGCTGGAAAGTAAAATTACACTCACCTTGCTAATGTAGAAACTTATCGTGAATTCACCAGTAAAAAGTCAGGAGCCTTTCATGTTCCCCATCGTCGCGAAACGACTAATCACCATAACTACTGTGTCAGGTCTTGTCGTGATCGGCGCCTCAGCAACCGCAACGGCGCAACTGACACGGGTTGCCGACAGTTCATGGACTGTCTCTCGGACCGCCGACGGCCAACCCGATCTGCAAGGCATCTGGGGCAACAAAACACTAACCCCGATGGAACGTCGCGATAACGACGAGGGGAAGAGTTTTCTGTCAGACGAAGAAATTGCACGCATCAACCAACAACGTGTTGTAGATGAACAGGCTCGTGACGATGCACCTGCGCAACGTTACCAAGCAGGTGGCAATGTCGGGGGCTACGCTAGCTACTGGCTCGACTCCGGAGATACCGTGCTCTCTACTGGGCAGACCTCATTGATTGTTAAACCGGAATCAGGCCGGGCCCCCATTAAAAAATGGGCGCTTAACACCAAAGCCTACAACTTGGCTAATAACGGTGACCATTATCAGCACATGAGCGTCTGGGATCGATGCCTCTCTCGCGGGATTCCTGGCTCAATGTTGCCAGCGGGCTACAACAACGCGTACCGCATCGTGCAAACGCCTGACCACGTGGTCATACAGCACGAAATGATCCATGACGTCAGAATTATTCCCCTTTCCAACCAGCCCTACATCTCATCGAACATCCGCCAATGGATGGGAGATGCACGCGCACATTGGGATGGCGATACGCTGGTGGTAGAAACAAAACATTTCCACAACCGTGGTTGGATCGCGTCCAGTTCAGCAGGTGCTCGTCTTAAAGGCATTCCGACCAGCCGCGAGCTACATGTCGTCGAACGCTACCAGCGTGTTTCAGAAGACACAATTATGTGGACCGTCAACATTACCGACCCAAATGTCTACACAGCGCCGTGGACCATCTCGATGCCACTCACAGCGGAACCCGATTACGAAATCTACGAGTACGCTTGCCATGAAGGCAACTATGCCGTTCCAAACGCCCTCAGTGGACAGCGGGTCATAGACGCACGCAATCACTCAGCGCAATAAGACTGTTTTGACATAGGCATTGTCACTGAATAGCTTCGCCTCGCTCGGTCAAGCGATAAAGCTTTGACTGCGTCCGAATGAACAGACTTCCGCGAGCAATTGCCGGCGTGGCAAGCGACATCTCGTTAAGTGAATTCGTACGCAAAATCTCAAACGTACCGCCGGCCCGAATGACATACGTGTCACCATCCTCACTAAGAACAAACACATTCCCGTTATACGCCCAGGGAGATGCAGTAAACCCATGTCCGGGCGCAATCCGTTGCCTCCCATAAATCTCTTCACCTGTTCGCGCGTCGTGGCACAACAAAAAGCCGCGATCGAGCAACGTATAGTAGTAGTCCCCATAAACCAGAGCGGATGTGCTGTATGTCCCTAATAGTGGCTGATACCACGCGATGAAGTCATTGCCGGTTTCATCCTCACCAAGTGAGATATCACCAGATGCACCAGGTGTGACCGCATAAACCGGACGCGGGTACCCGCCAGGGTAGCCAGAACTTAAGTACAACAATCCATGGGCCGCGAACGGTGTAGGTACGACATTAACGGTCATGCCACCTAATTCCCATAACAAATTCCCGCGTACATCATAAGATCGAATTTTTCGTCGGCCAGTTGTCACGATCTCCGTTCTGATGTGATTAACCCAGACAAAGGGCGTCGACCAGTTCTCTGTTTCATCTCGCGAAACACGCCAGATCTCCTCGCCAGTATCTGCATCAAATGCTGCCAGAAATGAACCTGTCGTATTGTCGTTCACGATGTAAAGTCGTCCCTCATGTAGTACGGGTGAAGCCGCCGTTCCAAATTCTTGTCCTCCATTGAAAGATCCGACATCGGTCCGCCAAACAGTTTCTCCCGACATATTCAACGCCGCGACAAGCCCGATACTGCCAAAATATACGTAGACCCTGCGACCATCAGTCACAGGTGTTTCTGACGCAAAACTATTTTTGACGTGTTTGAGTTCTGTTGGAACCAAAGCTTCAAGCTCTCGCGCCCATCGAATAGCCCCGGTCTCAAAATCAATGTCGTAGACCATCCATTGGTGCGTCGCATCAGAACGAGTTTTCCCAAAGGACTCTCCCGGGTCATACAACCCAGGAACAGGTGCCCGTTCATCCCCACTACTAACGGCCGCAGTCACAAAAATATGGTCACCAGCCACCACAGGCGAACTCCAACCCAAGCCAGGAAGGTCAACCGTCCACACAACGTTTTCGGTTGTGCTCCATTGGTCAGGAAGGGAGGGATCGTCGGCGACGGCTCCGGCCGTCAAACCACGAAACTGTGGCCACTCGGCAAGAGAACTCTGTTGTGCGCCCACGTTGCCAATGAGCCATGCGCTCACACCGGCGACTATCAACGTCACTCTAATCACTCGCACCACCATCAGAACACTCCTGGAAATCACAAATCAGCGCCAACAGCTCAGAAAACTGCTATCTTAAACACAATTGAACGTAAGTGGCAGCGCTTATGAATTTTGACCGGACCAAGTTCACCGCTTTTCTACTTATCATCGCCGTCTCTGGTGCGATGGCAACATCGGCCACCGCGCAATTCACCCACTTGGCATCAGGTGAACCCGACCTTCAAGGAGTCTGGGATTTTCGAACAATGACACCACTCCAGCGCCCGAGTGAATTCGCTGATCGTGCGACGCTGACCGCTGAAGTAGCCGCGGCCTACGAAACGAGGACTAATTCAGATCGTGACAGCTACGACGTCAACCGAAACCCGAGCGTTCACGCAAAGTTTTGGCTGGACAACGGGAGAAACCTCCAGCCAGACCTGCGCACCTCACTCGTTATCGAACCTTCTGATGGTCGCATCCCTGCCCTAACCGCTTCTGGCCAGAGACGAGCAGAAGCCCGGGCAGCATTACGCCGAATTTCTCCACGCAGTCATCTTGACCGTAGCATTACTGAACGTTGCATGGTTGGATTCAATGCTGGCCCCCCGATGAACCCTGGTGCGTATAACAATAATGTTCTTATCCTCCAGGTTCCTGGCTACGTCATCCTACATAACGAGATGGTGCATGAAGTCCGCGTTATTCCCATGGACGGACGACAGCACGTCCCCAGCACCATCAGGCAAGTTCGTGGCGACTCCCGAGGACACTGGGATGGAAAGACACTGGTCATCGAAACAACAAATTTTAGGCCTGATACCACGTTTGCGGGGTCAGGCGAACACATGCATCTGACTGAACGGTTTTCTCGAACATCAGAGCATCAACTGCTGTACGAGTACACCATCACTGACCCAGATTCCTTCATTCAGCCTTGGACCGTGGCTGTCGAAATGCAAAAAACCGATCAACC
>CAZWKO010000055.1:0-11011 GCA_964634925.1 uncultured Vicinamibacteraceae bacterium | reverse complement strand
GGTCGGTTGGATATTAGGCTCTCGCGCAGCAGCGGATGCGTATGCGGCTGAGCTTCGACGACGTGAGGAGCGGGCCGTTCGTCGGTCGTCGACGGAACAGCGCGCTGCTAGTTGAGCGTGATTATTGCTGACCTAACGGCCTTGACCCAGGCGTCGCGCCAAGTTGTCAGGCAATCCCGCTGGTCGAATTTTTTCTGCGCCTCCTTCACCGGGTAGGCCACTCGAATAAATTCGACTTCATTGGTGTCGTGATCGAATACTGCGTAAGCAGCGCGAGGGTCCCCATCTCGAGGTTGACCGATGGAACCAGGGTTGACTAGGTGCGACGAGCGAGGGCTTAGGGTCTTTTGCTGAGGGCTCGCTATTAAAACTTTCGGAACGAAGACGGTAATGGGGTCAGGCTTAGATTGCCGACTAAATATTCCTGGTAGATGTGTGTGCCCAAAGAAACAGACCTGTTGCGAGACTGAATCGAGCGCTACAGAAGCATCCTGCTCGTCAAATATGTAGATATCCTCGTCGTACGGTGCTCCATGGCAAATCTGTATTGATGAATGTAAAGTTCGTGGCCCTTTCGGTAAGTTGGCAACACGCTGCCGATTGTGGGGTGTCAGGGTGTCGTAAGTCCACAATGCAGCTTTTGCTGCGGAAGGATTGAAGTGGAGAGGTTCTTCAACACCAGATGCAACCTTGTCGTGGTTTCCTCGGATAAGTAAGTCTGGTTTCAGGTCAAAAATACGGTCAACGACCTCATTTGGATTCGCACCGTACCCAACGAGGTCTCCAAGTACGACGGTGTGATCGTAGGACTCTCGTTGCGATTGTTCAAGTACTGCGTCGAGAGCTTCGAGGTTGCCATGTATGTCGCTGAGGATAAGACTACGCATCGTCGGTTTGTCCTAGAGATTCATGTCTGCACCGGTGATTACGAAAGTTTTCTTGTTGAGAAAATTGATACTACTGCAGTGCGTTAAAAAAAAGGCTAGGAAATACCTGTTAATGGCGTCGGTGTATTTTTATTTAGGTCTGGCTAAGATACGCCACAATATGACTGGCAAGTTCATCGGTTGTGGCACTGTCGGCCTTGAGATGTAAGTGCGCGTGTCCATAGGCCTCGCGTCTGGCTTCGTACAGGAGGGCAGTCGAGTCACGGTCAGTCGCAAGTGGCCGCTTGCTATCATCTAGTAGCCGCTCCGTGACGGTATTGAGCGATACGTCGAGCCACACCGAAACGCCATCACGATTGATCAACTCTCGATTTTCTGTTGAAATAAAAGTGCCGCCACCAGTGGCTATTACGACATTACGATGGGAAAGCAGGTCATGGAGAACGCGCGTTTCTGTTGCCCGGAAGTGTTCTTCTCCATGAGCTGAAAAAATCTCAGAAATGCTTTGCTGCGCTAGCGATTCAATATGAGCATCTAGGTCGGCAACCGTCCAGCCTAAGCGAACGCCGAGGGTTGCTGCGACCGTCGTTTTTCCTGCTGCCATGAACCCGACTAGGTAGATCTTGTCTTTTTTCACGGCATCGAGTTTAACAAGTGAATCAGTAAGTGAGTGGCTATTGGCGAAGCATATCGAGGGCTGAAAAAAAATCAGGATAGGAAATAGCGACTGAGCTTGCCCCTGTAATGGTACTTGGACCTTCTCCGGCTAAGGCAGCAATTGTGAACGCCATTGCCAGTCGGTGATCACCGGCAGCATCCGCCGTGCCTCCGGTGAGATGATTTGGACAGCCGGCGACAAAGCCGTCCTCACGCTCTGTTACATTGGCGCCAAGGTCTCGTAAGCCTTTTGCGAATGCGGCGATGCGGTCGCTTTCTTTATTGCGTAGTTCCGCCGCGCCTGAAACTTCAACCACGCTGCCATGCGCCGCGAGCGCTCCGAGCGCTGGGAGCTCGTCAATTACGGAAGGAACCTGTTCGGCCGTAATCTTTAAGTTGTTAAGTGGGCGAGAACGAACACGAATGTGTCCATATGGCTCTAAGGCATCGGTGCCATCAACTTCAATTTGTATGTCGGCTCCTGCCCGTCTGAGGACGTCGATATATGCGGTACGGGTTGGATTTAAACTAACGCCTTCGATGAGAATGTCAGAATTTGGAACGATGGATGCAGCAATAATCCAAAATGCTGCTGATGACGGGTCGCCTGGTACTGTTAGATCAAGGGCGTTGAGTGGGGTTCCACCGACGACAGAAAACGCACCGGCCGTATTTTGAGTTGTCGCTCCGAATGCTGTAAGTGCTCGCTCGGTGTGGTCACGTGTTGGTACGGGTTCGGTCACTTGAGTAGTGCCACGGGCGTGTAACCCGGCTAATAGCACCGAACTTTTGACTTGTGCGCTTGCGACTGAAGGTGCGTAACTAATGCCGGTAAGTTGCGTGCCTCGAACTACAAGCGGCGGACAATCATTGGTAGACTCAAGTGTTGCGCCCATTTGTTGCAATGGGGCAATGATCCGGCGCATAGGGCGCTTCTGCAATGAACTGTCACCTACTAACACCGCTGTAAAAGGGTGGGTAGCCAGAATCCCGGCGAGCAGGCGCATAGTTGTACCTGAGTTGCCAGTGTCTATCGGGTGTTGTGGAGGTGTGAGCGACCCAAGACCCTGTCCAGTTATTAAAATAGTCGTACCGGTATTCTTCAGTTCAGCACTTGACTTAACAGAAACACCTAATGCCCGAAGACAGGACAATGTAGATAGGCAATCGGCGCCTAAAGAATAATTATTGATGGTGGTAGTGCCATTTGCTAGGGCGGCAAGCATGGCGTAACGGTGCGAGATAGATTTATCACCCGGCACTCGAAGAGCCCCGCGGAGTTGTTTGGCTGGCTCAACAATAGTTGTCGAGCTTATTCCATCCTGCATGGGCGAACTATACTCCAAGCTACTTACTTGCTCGATTAAGTACGTAGAGGTATGTTAGATGCTAATAACACTATGACCTCTTCTCCGAATGCTATTCGTATTGAGTGCCCCAGCCATGTCGATATATTGGGCGTCATTCAGATTCTTAGTGACCACATTGGCCGTCTTGGTGGTCTTGATGAAGATTCTGGGCACTGGGTTGGGGTGGCGATTCAGGAAGCGGCAGCGAATGCTGTTAAGCACGGGAACCAAGAAGACCAGAAGAAGCGAGTTGCAGTGGAATTTGTTCTTGAACCATTAACGAATCCCACTGAGATGACAGTGCGTATTCGCGACGAGGGTGAGGGCTTTGATCCTGTAGAAGTCGATTATCCGTTAGCACCAGAAAACCTTCTTCAAAGACAGTGGCCGTGGCATCCTATTTATGCGTAATTTTATGGATGAGGTTGACCTTAAGCGAATTCCTGGAGGTGGGATGGAAGTGCGCTTGGTTAAAAAATTAGGCTCATTTGAATGAGCGGACCTTCACCCTCCCGACCTGATGACAGTTCAAAACTTGACCCTCTGTTAGTAGCCACGGCAGCTGAGGCGGTGCTACAGGCTGGCAAAATTCAAAAGAACCATTTTGGCAGGGATGTCCGAATCGATAAAAAGGGTCCCATTGACTTAGTGACGCAGGTTGATATCGAAGTCGAAACCACATTTCGGGCGATGATTGGCGAACGATATCCGGACCACGTCGTTCTTGCCGAAGAGCTGGAACGCGATACACAATTAACGCATATCCCTCAGTATTGCTGGGTATTTGATCCGATTGATGGCACGGTGAACTATGCGCATGGGTTGCCGATGTTTTGTGCGTCGCTTGCCCTTGAAATCGATGGGGTTGCAGAGGTTGCGGCAGTCTATGATCCGATTCGAGAGGAGCTTTTTATGGCCGAACGGGGCCAAGGAGCTCGTCTGAATGGCATCCCATTAAAGGTGTCTGACGCAGAAACTGTGCTGGACTCGATGCTGTGTACTGGATTTCCCTACGATGTTCATCAGACCGTGGATGAAGTTGTTGGACTGTTCGGCGATTTTGTTTCGAGGGCGCGTGCGGTTCGTCGTCTTGGGTCGGCTGCTCTTGATCTTTGTTATGTCGCAGCGGGTCGATTTGATGGGTTTTGGGAACAGCGATTACAGCCGTGGGATATGGCTGCAGGTGCATTACTTATTGAGGAAGCGGGAGGCCGAGTAACTGACATGCACGGTAGTACATTTTCATCCCGCACCGGTTCCATCATTGCATCAAATGGTCGGATACATGACGAGATGGAAGGAATTATTCTTTCTCGTCATTCAAAAAAATAGATGGATAGACGTCAGCTATAATTTCTGCGTCCGTGTCGCGTATCGTAAATTGGGTCCAGGGATTCGCACTTGCTATTGGCGGCCCCGGGCTTTTCCTGGTCGCTTTTCTTGATTCATCTTTTCTTTCTCTGCCTGAGATCAATGATCTTTTGGTGGTAATGCTCGTCGTTCAGCATGAAGAACGAATGCTGTATTACGCGATGATGGCGACGCTTGGGTCCATCGCTGGGTGCATGGTGTTGTATTGGTTTGGCCGACGTGGAGGTGAGGCGTTAGTCCGGAAACGATTCGGGGGCAAGGCAATCGAGCGTGCAATGGCGTTGTCGAAGCGATATGGCGTATTTGCGGTAGGGATTCCAGCGATCTTGCCACCACCGGCGCCATTTAAGATTTTTGTTCTTCTTGCGGGCGTTGCGGCTGTTCCAGTGTGGCAGTTTGTAACGACCATTGCTGTGGCGCGTGGATTTCGCTACGTAGTGGTCGGGGCTTTGGCCGTTCGCTATGGGGATGAAGCTATTTCATTTGTTGAGGCGAATGGACGCGTGGTCGGATTTGTAATTGCAGGACTTCTTGTCCTCGGCCTATTGTTCTACCTATTTTGGCGACACCGGCGTGGAGAGCCGAGCACGGCCGAGCTATAATCGACGGCGTCCATTCATGAAGCTTGATTTATCGGTTGTGGTTCCTTTGTTTAACGAGGAGCCTAATCTGCTCGACCTGCATCGTGAACTGTCTGATGTTTTAACTGCCTGGGGAAGGCCGTACGAAATAATCCTCGTCGACGATGGCAGTACAGACGACACATTTTCGGTATTAGTCGACATCCAGTCTCGGGACACTGCGGTGCGTGTCATTCGCCTCCGGAGGAACTTCGGACAGACGGCGGCGTTCGCTGCTGGATTTGCTCATGCTCGAGGCAGACTTATTGCGACTTCTGATGGCGATCTCCAAAATGACCCAGCTGATCTTCCAGCGATGGTGGACAAGATCGATGATGGGCATGACATCGTCTGCGGTTGGCGGAAACAACGTAAAGATCCATGGCTGACGCGGCGGCTGGTGTCAAATATTGCGAATTGGCTTATCTCTAAAACAACGGGTGTGCATCTACATGATTACGGATGTTCTCTAAAGGTGTTTCGGAGTGAGGTTATTCAGTCGTTACGTCTCTACGGAGAGATGCATCGGTTTATTCCTGCGCTTGCAAGTGAACAAGGCGTGCGGATCCACGAAGTAGTCGTAAATCATCGGCCCCGTCGGCAGGGTGTATCCAAATATGGACTGTCTCGGATGCCTCGTGTTGTGCTCGATTTGGTGACGGTCAAATTTCTATTGAGCTATTCGACGAGGCCATTGCAGATGTTTGGGCCTCCCGGGTTGCTTATGGGGCTTACTGGTACGGCCATCGTTGGTTATTTAGGTTACATACGTTTGTTTGCTGGTCAGGCGATTGGCGATCGTCCTGTGTTGCTACTGGGCATCCTGCTGTTGTTTGCGGGCATGCAACTCGTCACGCTCGGATTGCTAGCTGAAATGCAGGCGAGGACGTATCACGAGTCGCAGAACAAGCCTATTTATGTAGTTCGAGACTTATTGGAACAAAAAGAAGCTGAAGAGCCAGATGGCACCGACCAGAAATAGTTAGGATTTTTGCTGGAGATTTTCTTCACGGATTTGCACCAATGATATTGGATTGGTGAGCGGAGCGTTGACGGGACTTGATTGCAGGCAGTACGCTCAACGTTTTGCCTAAACTAAATTTTATTCCTGTACGACGGCTTGTGGCCTGTTCGCTTATTGCGGTTGGTTTAGTTTCTTGTTCTGAGTCATCCGTTGTTCCACCAACGGGGCCCTCATCACTCAATACTGAACGTATCGGAGAGCTTGGGATTGCGTGCGCGTCGGACATACAGGTGCAGTCGGTGGATGGGAAGGCTGTGCCGGTTTCATTCTCTCTAGCGACCACTGACGGTGGTGAAGCGCCAGTGACGACCACGTGTGATGCGGAGTCAAATGCGGAATTTCCGATCGCTCGAACCACCGTCGGTTGTTCCGCCTCAGACAAACTTGGCCAGGCTGCGAGTTGTACTTTTGACGTTGTTGTTTTATCACCGCCTAAGCTGTCAGTGTCGAAGATACTTGCCTTTGGAGACAGCATCACATCAGGAATCGTGTCTGTTCCCATTCTCGGCGTCATACGGCTGGGACTTGAACCATGGAATTCGTATCCAACCAAACTACAGGGGAAGCTAAGACAGGCCTATCAGTACCAAGCACCCAGTGTTATTAATGAAGGCGTAGCAGGAGAACGCGCGGCCGATGCGCCGGCAAGACTTCGGGCAGCGCTAAACCGGCACCAACCAGATGTGGTAATCCTGATGGAAGGCACCAATGATTTGGGCGCAGCAGATGCAGAGGAGTCAGCGCGTGACCAGTTGGCTCTCGATGGCATAGAGGAAATGCTTGACGATATTAAATCGGCTAACGCCACCGCTATTCTTGCAACGATTGCGCCAGTTCGAGAGTCGGGGCCTGGTATCCACAGTGCCTTGGTCGGCCCCTACAATACCCAACTCCGAAGTATTGCGGCGAGTCGTGGAATCCAGCTTGTGGATGTGCATGCGCTTCTTAGTAGTGGGGCTTGTCAGCCGATGTCGTGTATTGGTGATGACGATATTCACCCGACCGTTCAGGGCTATTCTGTTATGGCTGATGCGTTTTATGAACGACTTGTGACGTTGTATGACGTTCCAATTACGGTTCCGACTGCCGTTGGATTTGGTAGTGAGGTTCTCGAAACGTCGTGGAGTAAGTGACACTGTGTTCTCTGTAAAGGTTGTACAAACGGTCAGAATCTCGGTGATATTCGTGGGGGCTTCTCTCGTAGTCTTGCTTGGGTCAGTGCAGGCTCAGCAGGAGCAGGAGTCGAGTCCGTCACGGATCGAATTTGGCCAAACCTTTCTTAAAGGACGTCTCACGGTTTACGCAAATGGCTTGAGTCAGCAAAGCGGAGCAAGGCAATTCTCAGACCAATGGACATATCGGGCGTATGGCGGAGACGCGAAAGTATCTGTGTCTCACGTGATTGCTTCTGCGCCTATTGTTGATGTCGGGGGGAGTCTTCGTTTGTGGCGCGGGTTGATGGCGGGCGGTGGATATTCAGCGTCTAAAACTTTGGATGCGACAGTCGTTACTGGTTCTGTTCCTCATCCGATTAATCAAAATAACCCGAGAGTTATTGAGGCCAGGTCGTTACAGTCACAGCATCGATTGCAAGTGGCGCATGTGTTTGGCGCGTGGAGGTTTCCAGTCTTGGACAAACTCGACGTCGCCGCGTTTGGAGGAGCCTCATTTTTCAACCTCATCCAAGGCGTCGTCACTAATGTTACAGCTGTGGAAGCAGGGGGGCCGCCTTTTGCAGCGGTTAAGATTGATCAGTTGCAGCGTGGCCAGCATGGACGGAATGCTGTTGGTGGGCACGTTGGTGTCGATGTGACATATATGGCAACGAGATTTGTCGGCGTTGGATTGTTACTGCGGTATACGGATGGCATTGTCGTATTGCCTGCAGCGAAAACTGGGAATTTGTCACTTGCCGTGGGTGGGTTGGAGGTCGGTGGCGGTGTTCGTATCCGCTTTTAGGGAACCGATATGAGCGCTAGAGGCGTTCTGGTAAATGGGTCATTCTTTCTCGGTGCGACCGGCGGATGGGCAGGATTACTTCTTCAGTACTATGATCGCGCATATGGTATTTGTGAAAGACTCACGATCAAGAGCAGGCAATCAGTTAGGTAGGGCTTATCATGTCTTCGGACACTGACCCTGATAGACAGGGACCTGACGATGGTCCTCAGATCACAGCGATTCAGGACGAGTTGTTTGCGCCAGGGCGATCCAAGGCCGAGCGTTACGCTGAACTCGTGATTGGTCGTACGTCTCTGTGGGCACTAATCAAATACGAAACCATCGTCACTGCATGCAGTTGGCTTCCCGGCGCCCTCGGTTTCTTGTTGCGTTCTAAGCTCTATCCGTATCTTCTTGGTCGAGTAGGCGCGAACGTGACTTTCGGTGCGAACGTGGTCTTACGTCACCCTCATAAGATTTCAATTGGAGACAACGTTGTCGTTGATGATGGATGTGTCCTCGATGCCAAAGGCACGACCAATGCAGGGATTACGATTGGAAACGGGGTCTTCGTCGGTCGCAACACGATCCTCAGTTGCAAAAACGGTGACATCATTATTGATGATCGCGCGAATATTGGTTTTAACTGTGAGATTTTTTCTGGAGGCAAGGTACGACTTGGTAAAGATACCTTGGTTGCTGCCTATACCTATCTCGTCGGAGGAGATCATGAGCACAAACGCACGGACACTCCGGTTCTCTATCAGGCACGCATTGCACGTGGTATAGATGTCGACGACAACGTATGGTTGGGGTCGCATGTCGTGATTAGTGACGGTGCCTCTGTAGGACACGATGCGATTATTGGCGCAGGGGCCGTTGTTATCGGCGACGTGCCACCGTTTCAGATCGCGGCTGGCGTGCCGGCAAAAATTGTTCGCGACCGACGTGATTCGACCTGACGGCTGCGGGTCGTTGGTTGTTAGGGTATAACTGAAACCCGACGCCAAGCATCAGTGTCGCTAAATGTTTGGGCGGCGAAACACCAGATCACGACTCGTTTATCAGTCCAGTAGTTTGGCGTTTCCAGCGACCGTATTCGTAGTGCCGTAAGGGCGGCTGTTGCGGTCGTATCACGGACAGCAACTAGATCGATCGGTAATTCCAGTTCGAACGCAAGTTGGTCAACCAGTCCGCCGTTGGTCGCATGCATGTCGCCACCGGAGTGGTAGATTAGCGCGTGACTATCACCAAGTAAGACGACAGGGCTATCGTCAGCGATTGTCGACAGGCCAGGTTCTTGACTAGCGTTGGCTGCGACTAGGCGGAGCCTGATTTCTTCAGAAGTCACTGGCGAGTTGATGTTGTCGACGAGATTTCCCGTAATGGAGGTCGAAGACCACTGGTTGATGTACTGCACGGTCTGAAGCAGGTTGAACCACAGCCGGGGTTTGAGCAGTTCTGCGATCTGCTGGGCCGCGATGACACAGCCGGCTCCAGACCAGCGGGTGTCGTATCGACAGTAAAGTGGGTTTTCGGGATGAAACCGTTCCCGTAGAAATTGCTCAGTAAGGTCGAGCACAGATATGCCCCTTTGTCTGAGCAGTTCATAAAACTCTACGTGGTTAGGATCGAGTCGAGGAACTGGTCTTGGAATGAGGGTTTCGTTTAACCCTACCTTGTCGGGGAAGATGACAGATTTCGGTGGAACAGGAACGAGCAGGAGTTCAATATCTCGGGTTTGAAGTTGCTGATAAAAATCGACAATGACGGAAAGAGGGTCATCGGTGGTCGGTTGGCGTGGGGAGTCATTCCAAAACTTATCGCCTGCAACATGTCGAAGTTCTGGCCCGGAGAAAAGCCATCCGTCTGTTCCGGTAACCGTATTTATTCCCAGAGTAGTGGATTCCGAAGATCGTGCGGCGAAGGCTGCTCGGACTTCCGTGATGAGCTCCGGAGACACGGGTGCGGGCCGGCAGGCACTTAACATCTGCATCATGGTGGCGAGAGTCCACAGTGCGGTTCGTGCTTTGGTCATTTCAGTCAACGTCTCACACGCTACGGTGAGAGATACGCAGATCAGATTGTCTACGGAATTCCATTCATTGTAGCCTCTTAAAAGCTTGACGACCGCGACAGTACGAGTCCTCCCAACCTGATAACGATATTTACGCATGTGCGGCATTACAGGTATCGTCGAAAGAGACCATCGCAAACCGATTAGCCGTGAGCGGTTATTAAAGATGGTCCGTGTATTGACGCATCGCGGGCCTGACGACGAAGGTCATGTAGAACTGCCTGGTGTCGGACTTGCAATGCGCCGGCTGGCGATTGTGGATGTAGCCGGTGGCCACCAGCCATTCACATCAGAAGACGGTGACATATATCTCGTGGCAAATGGTGAAATTTACAACCACCTTGAGCTGCGCAAGACACTAATTGCCCACGGTCATCACTTCCGGAGTGAGAGTGATATCGAAGTAATTGTTCACGCGTATGAGCAATGGGGAACGTCATTTCTTGAGCACATCCACGGTATGTTTGCGATAGCGCTATGGGATAGCAAACAACGGGTCTTGCTTGTGGCTCGTGATCGCGCGGGCGAAAAACCGCTGTATTACGCAGAGAATGGGTCAACACTGATATTCGCATCTGAAATTAAAGGCATTCTTGCCAGTGGGATGGTCGACCGCGATATTGATCTTGAGTCACTTGATCAGTTCCTTACCTACGAATATGTGATTACACCTCGGACGATCTTTTCGAAGATTAGACGATTGCCGGCGGCCCATTATCTTTTGTATCAAGATGGGCAGCTTGAGATCTGCCGTTATTGGGATGCTGCGGCTGTGTCACAAAAGAACTGGAAGGAAGCGGAGGCAGCGGAGGCCGTTCGTGAGGTGTTTGGACAGGCGGTCAAGCGGCAAATGATGTCCGATGTTCCTTTAGGAGCCTTTTTGTCTGGTGGTATTGACTCGAGCGCAATTGTTGCCATGATGACGGAGGCGTCAGGCGGTGATGGGTCCACCGTCAACACCTTCAGCATGGGCTTCGCAGATGGAAGCTATAACGAGCTTCCACATGCCCGCATGATTGCATCTCGTTTTGAAACGACGCATCGAGAAGGCACAGTTGAACCCGATCTCACGACATTGTTTGACC
>CAZWKO010000054.1:0-11268 GCA_964634925.1 uncultured Vicinamibacteraceae bacterium | reverse complement strand
GGCTTTTTCGGAGGTGCATCATCGACATCGCGTAATAACGTCATTGGTCCTTTCGTGACTCCAGCTATGACATCGATCCGTTCGGTACATACCGATCGATCGCAGAGTTAATGGCCTCAACGGTCACACCAAAATGAGAGACTGCCCATATCAACTGACCTTTATGATTTAACAGCGTCTAGGGCGTTTCATGTCGCACCTTAAACCGCCCGGGTGCGCGGCGTCCACTCGTTAAGCTGTCACTTCTTAACGGGCAGTTCAACCTGTTGACTATCGGTCAGGTGCTCTATTAGGGTCGAGGTGAATTCACGGGGCCCAGCTAATAAGTATGATCTGTGCATCATGGAGATACCCGAACCAGCGTGTTGGGACGCCGCATGATTGAAACCATTGTCACGCACCCCGGCGGCGCTCATAAAGACGATCTTTTGGCCGTCTGCGTACTCATAGCCCGGCACCGGGCTCCGGTGTTCCGGCGAGACCCTACCGACGACGACCTCGATGACGCGTCTGTAGCGGTCGTCGATATCGGTGGAAGCCACGACCCGGCGAAGTCCAACTTCGACCACCATCATTTCGACCGTGAACACCCGCCCACCTGCGCGCTGAGCCTTGTGCTGCAACACCTCGGCCTCTACGAAGACGCGCTGCATTTCTGCGATTGGCTCGAGCCTGCCGAGTGGTTGGATAGCCGCGGTCCCAACAAGACGGCCGAATGGCTTGGTGTTCCTCGTAAAGCGATCTCGCAGCTCAAACCGCCCATCGACATTACGTTGCTTCGACGCTTCGCCCACTCGCCGTCGCATCAGCCGGGCGAGCCGCTGTACGAGTTCATGCGGATGGTGGGTGACGACCTATTGACGCACCTAAACACTGCCCGTAAGCGAATCACATTCGCCGCCGCTCACGTCGAGCGGTGGTCGATTCCGCATGCGGGCGAGACGATCGAGGCGCTGTTTCTTCCGCGCACGGATCCTGGCAGCGACGAGCCGAGCACGGCGGTAGGCAACTACATACGGTCCGAGGGACTCGGCGAAGTCATTCAGGTCATCGTGTACCCAGACCGCCGGGGCGAAGGATACGGCATCGGACGCTATGAGGACCATCCGCGTTTTGACTTCTCACGCGTGCAACAAGAGCCGGACGTGCACTTCGCGCACAAGAGCGGATTCATGTGTAAGACGACGGCCACCGACCCCGACCGGCTACGGGCGTTAATCGCCGGGGCCACGGTCGACGCCATCTAGCGGCATCATCGTCACAGGGAGACGAGGGACTCTGGAACCGCTGGTGCGCCTACTCGAAGACGAGACATGGCGGGAAGCACGACCGAAGCAACATCGATGTTGCTTTGTTACCATTAGAAACACATGCCACTTGACGAACAATCTCTTTTCAACAAAAAACCACAAACCCGCTCGGGACAGTACCAGTGCCCCAAGTGTCAACGGATAGGTAGCTACAACGTTCAGTGGGTGCTCCACTCCAAGAAGTCCAAGCTCCCGCCTGGAGCAAATCGAGATGATCGCGAGAAGTTCGACAAACTACGTGACTACTTGATACGTGTTGATGACCATGTGACGTGTACGACCTGCGGTAAAAAATTTGAAATTCCTTCTCAACATTCGATGATGTTCACAGAACAATTCTCAGGGTTGCCGAACGAAGAAGAGCTTGAGAGAGAGATTGCGGAGGCGGCCGGAGAATCAGAGCCTCTCCCCGAACGTAAACCAGTACTACCCGCCCGCTTCACACGGAAATCGAGTGGGTGGAAATAGCCAGTCCCCAATTAATCATCAGGCGCGTAGTTCCACACCACCGGCGCTGTATCGAAGTCAGCTCACGCGTTTAGCACCGAAAAAGCCAATTGGCTCGGAATGTAAAATGGCGGAGGGACAGGGATTCGAACCCTGGAGCGAGTTACCCCGCTAACGATTTTCAAGACCGTCGCCTTCAACCGCTCGGCCATCCCTCCATAACCTTATGAAACTACCCTGGCTCTATAACCTCTTGGTCGCCCATGTAAGACCGTAATACCGGCGGGATGACGACCGACCCATCCCGTTGCTGACCGTTCTCAAGGATGGCAAGCAATGCGCGACCCACGGCAACTCCAGACCCATTCAGCGTATGCACATATTCTGGCTTTCCTTTTCCCTCACGTCGAAATCGAATCCCGGCTCGCCGTGCCTGAAAAGCTTCCGTATTACTGCAACTAGAAATTTCTCGGTATGCGTTCTGCCCAGGCAGCCAGACCTCAACATCATAGGTCTTTGCCGACGCGAACCCCATGTCGCCGGTGCACAACAACATCGTACGGTGGGGTAATCCAAGGCGTTTCAGGACCTCTTCCGCATGCGATGTCAACGCTTCGTGGACATCCCATGAGTCTTCAGGCGTTGCGTAGGCAACCAATTCGACCTTATCGAACTGGTGCTGTCTAATTAACCCCCGAACATCCTTTCCATGCGATCCGGCTTCGCTCCGAAAACACGGCGTATAAGCAACGTAGCGAACAGGGAACATACGACCGTCAAGAATCTCGCCACGATGCAGGTTACACAGCGGCACTTCGGCTGTTGGGATTAAATACAGGTCCCAATCTCCTGATACTTGAAACAAATCCGCTTCAAATTTTGGAAGGTTTCCGGTTCCTGTTAACGCAGCCTTCGTCGCAAGAAATGGGGGCTCGACTTCCGTATACCCATGCTCGGTCGTATGAAGATCAAGCATGAAATTGATGAGTGCTCGGCTGAGCCGTGCTCCGGCCCCCGTGAGCACACAAAACCGTGCTCCGGCCAATTTTGTGGCACGCTCGAAATCAATGATGCCGAGGTCAGGGCCGATGTCCCAATGTGCCTTTGGCGTAAAGTCGAATGACGGTGGATTGCCATGTCGGCGAACTTCAATATTGTCGTTTTCAGAAGCACCAAGCGGGACACTGCTGTGAGGAAGATTAGGAAGTGTGAGCGCTAGTTCGTCTCTCTGCACCTCAACAACCTCAAGGCGAGCCTCGTGTTCCTTAATCGCTGCACCATGCTTTTTGCTCGCCTGAATAAGCTCTTCGGCGGGTTGACCATTTTGCTTTGCCTTAGCGACCTGCTCACCCACGTCTTTGCGCGCCCGCCGGGCTGATTCGAGCACCGGAAGAATCGAACGACGTTCGGTATCAAGTTTTGCTAAACAGGCAAGATCGTCAGAAAGGTCACCCCCTCGCGTTGCCAGGCACTTACGGACTTCGTCAAGTTGCTCCCGGAGGAGTATTGGATCGAGCATCAGAATTTAGATTTTAATCCTTTGATACGATCCTCGCTGAATGGCAAGTATTGGAACAGTCTCGACTTTGCTTGTGCCAGCCGGCGGTCTTGGCACCCGGATGCTTCCAAGCACCAAGGTTTTACCAAAAGAACTCCTCCCCATCGTCGACCGACCGATCATTCAATACGGTGTTGAAGAAGCCGTTCGGGCCGGCATTAGTAACGTCGTGCTCATCACAAACCCAGAAAACAAACTAACAGCCTCTCATTTCGCTACTAACCCGGCACTTGAAGCTGCACTTGCCACAAAGAATAGGCCTGAAATACTCGAGGTCGTTCGGAATTTATCCACTATGGCCGATGTGACATCACTCCCCCAGCTTGACCCACGAGGTCTTGGTCACGCTGTACTTTCTGGGAAGCCAGCCGTTGGGGAGTATCCCTTCGCGGTCTTGCTGCCTGATGATGTAATTGATGCCGAGCCTGTCGCGCTGCAACAAATGCTGGAAGTCTTTTCCGAAGTGGATGGCCCGGTCTTATTAGTTGAACGGGTCCCGAGAAGCGCCGTGAGCCGTTACGGTGTTATCGCAGCCGAACCGGTTCGAAATGGAGTCCTGCGTGTTACTGACCTTGTCGAAAAACCTGAACCGAATGAAGCTCCCTCCGAATTCGCCATCATTGGCCGGTACATTTTGACACCTGACATTTTCGTATCACTCGAAGATACCCACGTAGGTGCGGGCGGAGAAATTCAACTGACAGATGCACTACGAAAGCTGCTCGCAGTTCGTCCCATTCATGCGTGCGTTCTTCAAGGCACTCGGCTTGATGCTGGAACGAAGCTTGGTTACGTCAACGCAATACTGCACTTTGCGCTCAAAAATCCTGAGCTTGGACCCGAACTCAAAGAAACCCTAAAACAATTATTTCGATGAATCCGAGGATGCAGCCGGTTTCGATTTCTGCTTTGAATCAGTAGATTTTTTTGTCTCTGGTGAAGTCGACTTTTCTGATGTTTTTGACTCACCCTCTTTAGAATTACCCGGTTCTTGTTTATCTCCGTCTGGTCGATCACCGGTCGGTTTTTTTGCGTAATCAGTGACATACCATCCGGTTCCCTTGAACTGAATAGCTGGCGATGACAGCAGCTTTTCGACGGGGCCGCCACACTCTGGGCAGATTTTTACAATTGGATCAGAAAATTTCTGAATGCGTTCGAAACGTCCAGCGCAATCGCTGCACTCGTATTCGTAGAGAGGCATCTGAAAATTACTCGATGACCGGCTCGTCCCGACCCATCAAGACCCTATGCATCCAAAATGGCACTGACCCATGCCCTAAAACTTTGTCGTGAAATCCCTGCAACGAAAACCCTTGGTCTTTGGGCGCTGTTTTTGCACTCTCTTCAGCATCTGTTCGTAATTTCACCATCATCTGCTTGCCCAATGCGTAGAGGACATAACTTGGATCAAACGTGCCGCGCTCTGCTTCTTTTCGAGCTGTTCCTTCTTCAAGATAGGCCTCGTCCATGAAGAACCGCACGCCTTGTTCGACAGAAAGGTCTTCGGTGTGGAGTCGGATACCGACAATTGTTCGCGCGAGTCTTGTTAACGCTTCTGCCAACTGACCAAGTCGAATTTCTGTGTTTCCATGCTCAAAACCTTCGTCGAGAATCATTTGCTCCGCATAGTGAGCCCAACCTTCTACAAATGATGTTGGCGCACACAACGTGGATTTCCGAAGACGAGATTTCACCTGCCGCAGATGTTCAAAATGCAAAAAGTGGCCAGGGTAGACCTCGTGCGTCGACACAGACCACAACGAGGCATAGTTCAAGTCGCGCAGGTGTTCTTCTTTCTGGGTGTCACTCCACGCCGGGTCAATATTCGTAATGTAGTAGCACGCCGGCAGTTTTACGGCTTCAAATGGCCCTGGAGTCCACAAACTCGCAACTGTCCACCGATAGAAATCTGGCGTCGGGGCGATCCGCAGACCCGGATTCTCGGGCAAAGTTACCAGTGGATTACGCTGCAAAAACGTTTGCAGCTTCTGAACCTGTTCTCCTACCGCTGGAATTAGTTCTTCAGCCGACGGATGCCGAGACTTAACTTTCCTCCACGCTTCAGCCGGGTCACTATCAATGGTCGTTGCGACTCGCAAAAATTCTTCCTGTGTGGCGCGGAGCTCACGTAGCGCAATATCTAGCAACTGATCCGACGGAACGTCGATACCTTCATCCAGCCGAAGTTTCTGTTCAAACTGGTCCCGCCCAATACGAAATGTTGCGCGACTTTTTGGCGCCAGCGTGTCGCGTAAGTACCCGATGTAGTCGCGAAGCGACGCTGTCGCATCCGTCGACGCATCTGCTAAGTCGCCAAGTATGTGGAGGTCGTCAAGATCACGGAAAGCGCGCGGGAGATCTTTTTCAATGAAGCTGACTACCCCTTCAAAAGATTCAATCGCGACTTTTACGAAAAGACCCGGGGGCTCAGACACATTCTCCTTGGCGGAATCAATCAAGCGTGGTGTCTGTCGAAGTTTTGAACCTATACGCCGCGCACGTTCCGGTAAGTCCGCGTACGAAAAGAGTACCTGCGTAGCAAGGCTATTTGCTAAAACGTCTGCGTACACGAGAGGATTTCGTTCCCAATCACGAACCTCCTCCAGTGCGTATAGACGACTGCGTATACAGTCGCCGAGCATTCGACGATCGAGCCTTTCCTCTGCAGTCAAGCCGCCAGCCGAGATCCCATCAAGCCGCCGACTCCATCCACCAAACTCCCGAATACGGATCTCGATTGCGCTACGACTCAGGTCCTCCAGTAAATCATCGTGTAGATGCACACCGTCGGCAGCCGCTTCTGTCGGATGGGCTTCGTATAGGTAATCTAGGTATTGGTCTATAAAGTGCGAAAGTGGTTCAGACACGTCTCTCAATTCATCCGTTTGCTAAATTATCCCTGCTCACCGCTACGGCGGGAGGTCGACTCCATGATGGTACAATACTGTGGCCGTGCCTACACCGCTTTCACCCGGCACGCTCTATCTGGTGTCTACACCGATAGGTAATCTCGAGGACATTACCTATCGCGCCGTTCGCGTCTTAAAGGCCGTTGATTTAATTGCTGCCGAAGACACACGCCACACCACCAAACTCTGTAATCACTATGGCATTTCTACGCGTCGCATAAGTCTCCATGAACACAACGAATCTCAACGAATCCCCTCTCTACTTCAAAAACTTACTCATGGGCATACGATCGCGGTCGTAAGCGACGCGGGCACGCCTCTTATATCCGACCCTGGTGCAAAACTGTCCGCAAAAACATTGGCAGCAGGCCACAAAGTTGAAGTTATTCCAGGACCTAGCGCCGTGCTCGCAGCACTAACAAGCTCAGGTTTTTCAATTGAGAAAGGATTTTGTTTTGTCGGTTTTCCACCCCATAGGTCAAACGACAGAAAAGAGTTTTTTTTAGACCTCATCGATGAGGTAAAGCCTGTCGTCATGTTCGAATCACCGCATCGAATAATAGGTTGTATGACCGATTTATCTGCAGTGTTTGCATCGAGACGTATCGCAGTCTGTCGTGAAATGACCAAGATTCATGAGTCTTTGGTCATTAGACCAACAACCCAGATCATTGATTCTATTGAATTAGAAACGCTAAAAGGTGAAATAACACTAGTATTGGAAGGACAGGCCACTCGAGCCACACACCGGAGCCCGATCTCTGATTCAACCCTACTAGAGGAATTTGGTCGTTTAACAGAATCAGGGCTTTCTCGGAGAGCATCGGTTCGTACACTGGCGACGAGATACCGATGTTCAACTCGAGAGATTTACCAAAAAATCGAAGCAGATAAATCAAACGACTTTGTTGATTGACCCAACTACAAACGGTTTGTTACGCTACACGGCTTTTACGCTATGGCAAAAAGAACCGTTCGCAAAAAGTCTCCCACCAAAAAAGCAAGTCGAAAGACAAAGACTCCAGCGACCAAGGCAGTAAAACCTAAAGGCCGCATTGCAACAGCACGCGAAATCAGCGTCGCGACAAAAGAGCGTAAAGCTCGAAGCCAACGTGCGTTAAAGATTTACGAGGCAGGCGTTACCGCTGTACAAAAGCGTAAGTTCGCTGTCGCGGAGAAAGCGTTGAACGAAATCATCAATGATTACCCTGAAGAGCGAGAACTACAGGAGCGGGCAAGACTTTACCTTACCGTTTGTCAACGTGAGCTACACCCGACGGTTTCTGAACCAACATCTCTCGATGAGCGTGTCTATGCTGCAACCGTGGCTCTAAACAGTGGCGCCGTCTCAATAGCAGTGGAACACCTAAAAGCCGTTGCCACTGAAAAACCCGCAGACCCGAACGTACATTACATGTTGGCGGTGGCTTATGCGCTGTCACTCGACACACCTGCGTCAATTGCACACCTTGAACGCGCCATCGAACTTAATCCGGATAACCGGCTTCTAGCTCGACAGGAACCCGATTTCGAGAATATTCACGAAGACGATCGCTTTCAAGAGTTGACTGCTCCTGAAGAAGACATGGGTGCCTCCGAATAGGGTACATTCTTAGTCGGGGTTAAAGATGCCCGACCGTCACGTTTTAATACTCGCAGCGGGTAAGGGAACCCGCATGAAGTCGAGCCTGCCAAAAGTTCTCCATCCGCTTGCTGGCTTGACTCTTCTCGAACATGTGATTCGATCTTCCATCCCATTGAAGGCAACCACCACAACCGTTGTACTTGGACACCAAGCCCACCTTGTGTCCCAAGTACTTACGCACAAATCATCAATCTCTTGCAATGTTGTTCACCAGGAACAACAGCTCGGAACCGCCCACGCACTCCTCCAAGCCGAACCAGTTCTTGGCGAAAAATCGGGCACCGTGATTGTTCTATCTGGCGACGCGCCTTTGATATCCACACCGACACTCAAGGCTCTGGTCGACACCCACGAGCAATCCTCAGCTGCTGCATGCATGCTGTCTTCCATTCTCAAGAAACCGTATGGATATGGGCGGGTTATTCGTGACAAGCGGGAAAAACTTGTGGGGGTGGTCGAAGAAGCCGATGCTTCGACCGTGCAAAGAAAAATTTGTGAAGTAAATAGTGGAATCTATACGTTCGATCTAGCACCACTTTTTCGATCATTGAAAGAAATCCCAGAAGCAGGCCCAAAGAATGAACGCTATCTGCCGGCAATTTTGCAGATGTATAGCAAACAAAAATTACCGATCAACGTCACTACCACTGACAACCCACATGAAATTCGCGGCATCAACAGCCAGTCTGAACTGGCGGAAGTGAGAACCATTGTGCGACAACGAAAAAATGAAGAATTAATGGCGAGCGGTGTGACAATCGAAGACCCCGCCACGACATATATCGATGTCGATGTAGTAGTGGAAGCGGACACAGTCATTCATCCCGGTGTGTTTCTTGAGGGCCGCACCCGTGTCGGAGCCCGCTGCGAGATCCATGCGGGTTCACGCATCGTCAATTCAACACTTGGTGATGACGTCACCATCAACAACCATTCGGTGATCACAGATTCGACAATTGACGGAAAGGCTCGGATTGGCCCCTTCGCCCATATTAGACCTGGTTCAACAATTGGTGAGAGTGCGCGCGTTGGAAATTTTGTTGAACTTAAAAAGACTACGCTTGGAACAGGTGCGAAGGCTAATCACCTGAGCTATATCGGGGATGCGGTAGTCGGTAACGACAGCAACATTGGGGCAGGAACGATTACCTGCAATTACGATGGGGCTAATAAACACCAAACGACGATTGAACCTGAGGTCTTTGTCGGAAGCGGCACAGAACTGGTTGCACCGGTCACCATTGGTCACGGTGCATATATTGGTGCCGGGTCGTGTATCACCGAAAATGTGCCAGCAAATGCGCTCGCTCTTGCCCGAGGTCGACAAGTCATCAAAGAAGCACGAGCCTCAAAAATTAGAAAAGTGTCCGAGTAGTCTTTCCCATTACCCCTAACCTTTCCATCATTTTCTAGCACCAAAGGCCTACTCCCTTACATAATTACCTGCATGTGCGGCATCATCGGCTATCTCGGGTCAAAACCTGTTGTTCCGGTTCTAATAGACGGCCTCAGAAAATTGGAATACCGTGGCTACGATTCAGCAGGGATTGCCCTCGTTAAAAACGGCGATATTGAAATTAGACGCAGTGCTGGAAAACTCGCCCGGCTCGAACAAGTCATCGCGACAAATCCTGTCGAAGGCGAGTACGGGGTCGGCCACACCCGATGGGCGACGCATGGACGTCCGACTGAAGAAAACGCCCACCCGCATCGTGACTGCACCGGGAAAATCGTCGTCGTGCACAACGGCATTATTGAAAACTATCTTGAACTCAAACACGAACTACAGGCAGCAGGACATACCTTCGAAACTGAAACTGATACCGAGGTTATAGCGCATCTCGTCGAAGGCGAGTTCAAAGATGACGGTCTCGAAAATGCGGTGCGCCGATCACTCAAAAAACTGCGAGGTCTTTTTGGAATCGTGCTCGTTCACGCTGACGATCCTAGAAAAATTGTCGCTGTTCGAAACGGGCCTCCGATTGTCATCGGACTCGGTGATGATGAATTTTTCGTCGCATCAGACGTGCCTGCCATTCTAAGTCACACCCGAAACGTCGTTTTTCTTGGTGATGAGGAAATGGCAGTGCTAACACGCGCCGGCATTGAATTTACTGACTATGGCGGCCAAACCGTTTCCGTGTCACCGCAGCGAATTCAGTGGGACCCCGTGATGGCTGAAAAGGCCGGCTACAAACACTTCATGCGCAAAGAGATCTTCGAGCAGCCATGGGCGTTGCAGGAAACGGTCCTTGGTCGCGTCTACGAAGAACATGGCCGGATCTTTTTGGGAGAACTCGAGCTGGACGACCAAGCCTTACAGGGCGTCAAGAAAGTCGTTGTTCTCGCCTGCGGTACATCGTGGCACGCTGCACTTGTTGGAAAATTTCTTATTGAGCAACTTGCGCGTATCCCAGTAGAAGTCGACTATGGCTCGGAATACCGCTACCGCGATCCGATTGGCAATGCCAACACGTTGGCCGTTGTTATTACTCAGTCTGGAGAGACGGCCGATACTCTTGCTGCGTTGCGGGAAGCCAAGACAAAAGGTGCCAAGAGCATTGCCATCTGTAATGTCGTCGGGAGTATGGCAACCCGCGATGCCGATGGGATTATCTATACGCACGCCGGACCGGAAATTGGTGTGGCCTCTACCAAGGCCTTTACTTCCCAACTTCTCGCTTTAAACCTGTTGGCGTTGCACCTTGGAAGAGTACGAAAAGAACTTGGTGTCGAGGAGACACGTGAACATATTAACGCCTTGACGCACCTTCCTGGTCTCATCGAACAAGTGCTCAAGCAAGACCGTCTTATTGAAACCATTGCGAAACGGTTCTATCGGAGCTCCAATTTTCTGTATCTCGGTCGCGGCATCAATTATCCCGTTGCGTTAGAAGGTGCACTTAAACTCAAGGAAATCTCTTACATTCACGCTGAAGGCTATCCCGCAGGTGAAATGAAACACGGACCAATCGCCTTGATTGACGAAAACCTCCCAGTCGTTGCTCTGGTTCCGCAAGACAAAGTTTTTGACAAAATGCGCGGGAATTTGCAGGAAGCAAAAACGAGAGGCGCCTCGATCATTGTGGTTAGTGATGCACCTCGAGACGCTTTTGAGGCGTTTCTTGACCGAGACACGGACTATCTAATTCCAGTGCCTTCGACCCACCCGTTGCTCACACCTATCCCGATGGTCGTGCCACTCCAATTACTGGCGTACCACATCGCCGTTCTACGAGGTTGTGATGTGGACCAACCTCGAAATCTCGCAAAAAGTGTCACTGTGGAGTAATTCAGAACAGTCAATTAATAGGAAATAATTATGGAAATAAATTTTTACGTTTGGTTAATTATGACGATTGCGGTGACAGCATATGCTTGGTTTGTGATCGCAAG
>CAZWKO010000053.1:0-11353 GCA_964634925.1 uncultured Vicinamibacteraceae bacterium | reverse complement strand
GAGGAGTCACCGCTGTGATTCCAGCGGACGACGAATAGATCGATGTCCTGCGTGATGGAGATGTGTTCCGTTCCCTGAACGATTTGGCACTGGTCTGCACTCACTCCTTCGGCCATCACCTGATAGCATGTTGTTTGAGACCCAATAATGGGAGCGCCAGTCAGTTTTGACCAGGTTCCGATATCGAATGAATGATCCCAGTGACTATGTCCGGTGAGCAACTGGGTCACGCGCTCATTCCCCCCCAGTGCGTTGAGGACCCGGCGGACATTGGTAACATCTGGTCGAAACGAGGTCCGCGTTTGTGCCAGACCACTGGGACCACCGTAGAATGCGTCTTCTGGGATACGGGTGATGTACCCGTCAGTAATGATACCGATATCTGCGATCTGATAATGCAGATTAGCCATCGACATCCAGGTGATTTCAACGAACTTCGGGCCGGCCGCAGTCGTTGGAAAAACCATCGCCGCAAGCGTTGCTATGGTGGCACCGGTTTGCAAGACTCGGTTCATCAGTTGATGTGACCGATTATAGCGGTTGCCCTAGACGGTGTTGCAGAAAAGACAGGAGGAACGATGCATGAGACGTATTACCATTCCGATGATCTAAAGAAATTTGGTGACATTGGCAAGAATTGCCCGGATTTGTCAGAGAAGTTTTTTGCGTGGTACAACGCGGTCTTTGAAGATGGGGCGCTATCCGCGCGAGAAAAGTCTCTAATTGCGCTGGCCGTTGCACACGCAGTCCAGTGTCCGTATTGCATCGAGGCCTATACCGAGGATGCCATGGAAAAAGGGGCGGACGTCGATCAAATGACTGAAACGGTACACGTCGCATCGGCCATTCGCGGTGGGGCGTCACTGGTGCATGGCATGCAGATGAGGAATCAGGCTGCACGGGTTGGTATGTGACAGGACTGGATGTATGAAAAAGACAGCGGCAGAATTTGCCGGCCAGCGTCGTTCTGCGGCACCAAGTGAGCAATTAGCGGTATTGCGCTGTGTAACACTTGCTCAGGATTTCCACACAGCGTTGTCAGCCGTGGGGGCCTATCCGCTTTTGCCGACGGCTATAGATACCATGCAGATCAATGTCGGAAAGTTGTGTAATCAGACCTGTCTCCATTGCCACGTCGACGCCGGTCCCGACCGCCGTGAGGTGATGACGCGCGAAACAATGCAACAGTGCCTGGATGCACTCACCCAGACGACCATTGCGACCGTTGATGTGACTGGAGGGGCACCGGAGTTAAACCCAAATTTTCGTTGGTTGGTAGAACAGTGCCGTCGCTTCGACCGGCATGTGATCGATCGCTGTAATTTGACAGTGCTTGACTTGCCATCGCAGACCGACCTAGCAAATTTCTTGGCTGCGAACCAGGTCGAGGTCGTGTGTTCGCTGCCACATTACCGTGAACTGAATACCGATAAACAGCGTGGTGCTGGTGTGTTTGCAAAGTCGATTAAAGGATTACAGCGGTTGAATGCATTGGGCTATGGGGTCGCCGGCACGGGGTTGCGACTAGTCTTGGTGACCAACCCAGTCGGTGCGTTTCTTCCTGCAGGCCAGAAATCATTAGAGCAGGAATGGAAAGAAGAATTGGAGCGGAGATATGGCATTCAATTCGATGCGTTGTACACGATTACGAATATGCCGATCAGCCGTTTTCTTGATTGGTTGATCGAGTCAACCAATCTCGATCAGTACATGGAGCGACTTGCGACGAGTTTTAACCCAACTACGGTTGAGGGGCTAATGTGTCGAAACATGCTATCCATTGGTTGGGACGGCACGATTTATGACTGTGATTTCAATCAGATGCTTGAATTGCCCGTGACGTCACCGGCGCGTCACATTCGAGACTTTGATGCGCACGCGCTTGGATCACGTGAGATCGTAGTCGACCGTCACTGCTTTGGGTGCACAGCTGGCTCAGGGTCCAGCTGCTCCGGTGCGACGACGACGGGACCAACTACGCGATGATGACCGGTCGAGTTAATTGCGCGTTGTGTTCCAGGAACGTTTGTTTTACGCCGCCAAGCTCAAAGTCGAGTTCTTCAGCCGTTGGCTGCACGACACCATTTGCATCGGTTGCGCGTGATGTGACGGTATGTTCTCCTGGGGTCGCCCCGTTCCACGTGTAGTTGAAGAATTTCCATCCGTATTTTTCACGTGCCGTTTCCGGGTCAAGCGTCGCCCGCTGCCAGGGGCCATCGTCAATTTTGACCTCGACAGAATTAATGGGCGTTCCATCATGCAGCACGACGCCGAAAATATTGTGGCTACTGTCCGTACTGGTCACACGCGCAATAAATGATTTCAGGCGCATGGTAGAAATGGCCGATTCTTTCCATTTGGTTTCGCCATTGACCGTTTCTCTTTTTAATGTGCGATACCAGTGGGTTTGATACTTGCCAAGGTATTGATCTTTCTGGACGTGAATTTCAGAAAGAAATTTTACGTTTGGGGCGCCATACCAACCAGGGACGAGTAGTCGTAGGGGACGGCCTTGGTGCGTTGTGAGTGGTTCTCCATTGAGTTCATAGGCCAGCAATGGTTCGTCGGATAATGCTTGATCGCGCTCTAGGCTTCGACCGTACTGTTGGTCAACGTTGTAGGTTCGTCCTCGGAAATTAACTTCTTCCTCGCCGTGGTCTGCGCCAAAAAAGACAAATTCTCTGGCCTCGTCCTGAATCCCCGCTTGTTCGAGGACGGTTTTTAGCGGGACACCTACCCAGCGGCCGTTGCTGGACAACCCATTGAGAGGGCCCCGGTTGCCGGAGCATTCAAAGCCAAAGACGAGTTCCCGACTCGGCATAGCGCGAAGGTCAGCAAGAGATAGTGCCAACGGGTCGTTGACTAAGCCCGACACACGAAGTCGGTAGACGGCAGTGTCAATTTGCGGATGTCCATAATGCTGCGTCGTAAAAAATTGATTGACTGGGGTGAAGTAGTTGTCGATATGGCGAACATCGATAATACGCCGTTCAGCGTCACGAATCAGAGTGATTTCGTCAGGAAGATCGGTGAACTCCATGAGGAGTTCACCTTGCGCAAGTGCCGGCATGGCCCATTCTGGTAAACCGAGGACTCCCAGACCCGCCATGGCGAGACTGCTCTTAATTACGTCACGACGCGTGGTCTTTGTTGCCATCTTCGGCCCCTTTCGATACTCGGCGCCAAACGCCAAGGTGAATCCTGAAGGTAAGTCGTATCATAAATCGAGATTCGTTGCGTAGGCACGTTACTTTAGAAGATTATTCTGTTGGCGAGAAATCTTTTTATCTGCAGGGGCCACGGAAATTCATCTTGAAGCACAAAACCAGGAGATGACGGATGCGAGTCCACTATGCATTACTGTTGTTTTACCTGACCACCGGGATGTGGTCTGTCCCTTCGATAGCGACGGCTCAGGGCGAATGGTTGCCCCCACGTACTTCTGAGGGGCGACCTGATTTGCAGGGTGTTTGGCTCAGTCATGCCGCAATTCCGATGGAACGACCTGCCTCGCTTGCGGGCAGGCCTCGTCTGACCGATGAAGAAGTCGCTACCCTGCAGGAACGGGCCGAACGAATCTTCCGAAACGGTCGCAGTGCGTTTGCGACGCCGGAAGGAGCATTTCGTGCCGCGTTTGACAATGTTGAGACCTACGACGCATGGTCGACTAGTAGTTCTATCGGAATGGTGGATGTAGCTGTAACAAATCAGACTTCGTTAGTTGTGGATCCACCAGATGGTCGTATTCCCACGCAAACGGTAGCGGCTCGGTTACGGGAACAGTCCGTAGCTGATGGGTGGCAATTTAAGACCGGTCCCGAGGATCTCAATAATTTCCACCGATGTATCACCACAGGCGTGCCGCGGCTTGGCGGAAACTTCGGTGCCGGCCCCTATACCTATTACCAAATCTTCCAGACTCCCGAGTATTTTGTGTTTTTTAACGAGGCCTTTCACGACGCCCGGATCATCCCGTTGGACAGGCGTGCTCATTTACCAGAGCAGGTTCGCCAGTGGAACGGGAATTCTCGAGGGTATTGGGACGGTCAGACGTTAGTGGTTGAAACGAAAAACTTTTCGTCGCAGAGCCACTATCGTGGGTCGGCAGAGGATCTTGCTCTGGTGGAGCGGTTCACGAGAAGTGGACCTGACACCTTGTCCTATCACTTGACCTTTTCGGACCCGACGACGTGGATATCCTCGTGGTCAGCCGAGACTCCACTGTCGCGTCGGGATGAACCGTTATACGAATTTGCCTGTCACGAAGGCAATGTGTCGATGGTTGGCATGCTACGAACAGCTCGTCTCGAAGACAGCTCGATGCAGCCCGTTAACCCTGAGTAGCACGCCGCTCGACAAATAGTTTTTTATTCTGGTTCGGTCGGGTCGCTGCCATCTCTCGGCGCGCCAGTCCCGGACGATCCTGCAAATAATCGCGTGCCATCAGGGAAGGTCACATCGCGACCGTTTGCCCGGAACGCATTGTCGATGGCCTGGTATCCCTCAACCAAAACCTCGGTGCCTGGGATGACGGAGTCTTTTCTCCATCCGCGGCGGACAAGGGCTCCAGGAGGCCCGGCTTCAATCATCCAACTTTGGACCGTGCCATCTTCAGTCGTGACGTCAATGTGCATCCACGCGTGTGGGTTGATCCACTCCATTTTTGTGATTTTCCCACGAAGCGCGACTGGTTTTGTCGCATCAAATTCAGCGGAGAACGCATGATGCGCAACGATCGGGGCGATGCCAACCAGCAGAAGGAGTGTCGCGCTGGCCAAAGTGATTGCTAGTGTTTTACTCATTAGTGTTGTCCTCGTTATCGTGAGCCTTCGGCCCGTTCTCTGTCGAGTGCACGCGCGCCACTAAGGATATTGGTCATCCCGTAGTTTCCTTCGTGACAGGCATACTCGACAACATCGTATTGCTCATTATCAAGATTGAACGTAAAGACGCCAGTCCAGGGTTGCGTCCACACCTTCGGGTCGTCCACTGTAAATTGGTATTCCAATCGATTGTCTGCGGTACGCGTAAAGCGTTCGGTCAATTTCATATCTGCACTTGACCCGCGATAATTCGTTCTACCGTTGAAATTCTGTGTTTCAACGACAAGTGTATTGCCTTCCCAGTGTCCATGGGGATCTCCCAGGTAGGTCTTAAGTTTTGCGTCGAGCGGAGCCCGTTCTGCTGTTGGAATCACCCGTGTTTCATGAATCATTTCTTTTTGAATTGCCACGAATCCTGGGCCTTGAACGATTTGCAGACCATTGTTGTAAATAGAGGGCATCATCAGTCCAGGCAAGCCTCGAGTGATACAGCGCACATATGGTGTCAGGTCTTCAGGGCCGGCTGATCTATTCTCTGTGTATAAGGAGGCTGCAAGAGAGGCTTCTTCTGCCATTCGCTGTCCTTCGGATGTTCGCTCAGGCAAACGACCGGTTGGAGGGTCGATAATCATGGCCACTTGAGTAGAAGGGGCATTCTTGTCATAGCCGAGTGTTGTATCTCTCCACTCCCGTTCGTAGCCCCAAATACTGCCGAGTGTGCCGCCTTCACGGCGAGCAGCTGCTTCTTCGGCCGTTAAGTTTTCAACGTCTCCCAGGTCCGATGGTCGTTCAAGCGGAATGCCGTGAGCCGCATTGCCTGTCCACACGCCTTGCAGGTCTGGTTCTCCCCAGGGGGTCTGTGCTGGATCGTACGGTGTTGAGTCTGCGATGGTTTCCTCGACGAAGGTTGAGTCGACACCAGCAAAGCCGGATTCGACAACAGCTAGGCGCACATTGTCAGGACCGTAAATAAATGCGCGGCGGGCAGAGGTGCGTGCGTTTTCTGGCACGGTCGGTTCCTGTTGGAATTCCGCGCCGGCACTTCGCATCTCGCTCGCAGCGTTACCAAGGTCATCAACGACGAAACCTATATGGTCGATCGCCCGACCTTCGGTTGTGGCCGGGATACCCTCTTCATGTTCCATGGCCAGTAGCCAGACGTCGCCGTACCGCAATCCGTCAATGCGGTCACGCAGACTGTCGCGCTCACCGCCGAGTACGCTCTGATACCACTCGAGAGTTTCGTCGGGGTTGGTCGAGCTCAGGTGAATGTGATGAAAGCCAACGCGATCAGGATCTTCGACCAGTTCGATTCTTGTGCCCCAGGGGTCAAAAATGAATCCATACTTGAAAAGACCTGGCGCCTCACGGATCATCTCACCGCCTTCAAACCGTTGAAGCCGGACACCGGATCCACGTGACCCGATAGATTCAAGTTCGTCCATTTTTGCTGTGAGGTCAAGATACGAGAAACTGATGTGATTGACACCGGTGCCCTGAGTGCTGCCTTGTGTCGCTTGCGGGACAAAGGTCACTTCGACGCCTTGACAATCGGCAGCATCGTCTCGATCAGCAATCGGTTGGCAATCGAGATGCTCCGTGTACCAACGGACCGAAACTGCGGGAGCAAATGACGTGATGTGGACATGGTGATATTCGGCTTCCGCTGCGACGGCATTGGCCAATGCACCCGGCATTGCAACAAAAAATGCCGTGATGGCTGGTAGCACCAATACGACGCGTAACAGAGTTCTCGTCATGATGTAATTCCTCATTGGTCAGGTGCTTCTCTAGTTGGGACCCTTCGTAAATGACCGTACAGTAAATCCTCAGAGTATTCGACACATTTAAATTCAAGGACGCGTGCGTTGTCTTCCAAACGACGATAAAGAGGTAGACGGATAGTCCACGGACGTGTGAACACGGTGTCATCAGTAAGCGTTGCCTCGTACATGATCGCATTTCGTCCCATGGGCGTATACCGCTCTTCAACACGGAGGGCAGAGCTGGCATGGTTTCCTGCCCGGTCAAACCATGCTTCGCCGGTAAAGCCCTGAGCATCCACGACCAAAGTGTCTCCATCCCAGCGACCATGCGAACGTCCCATCCAACTATCGATTGGTGGTGCTTCTGGATTGGCTTTGTCCATGTGAATCGTTCGACTGGCTTCTGCAAAGCCATACACCACCTGAATTTTTTGATCTCCCTGAATAATTTGAAACGGGTGGGGCATATAGGTTGCCCGCGGCACTCCAGGCATGAAGCACTTGGCTTCCGGGTCGTTTGTCATTCTGTTTTCGAAGTTGTCTTGTTGTTGCTGTCTGGCATCAGCGCGGTAAGGAATGTCACCTCCCTCAACCACACCCTGCCCAGGCGGAATTGCACCAATCGCACCAAGGTCGGGGTGGCCAGGACCAGCCGGGTGGTCTTCCAGGTTCCAGTGAGCAGTGCCAATAGCTTGCCAGATACCATTCAGATCGGGATTGTTATCCCAAGCTCGAGGAACCTCGTCACTCTGCGCAGAGAGTGTGACAGCCGAGAAAAGAAACGCCGTAACCACGGACACAAAAAGCTGCTTCATGCTAAGTACTCCGAAATTATTTACAGAAACCCCTGAACAGTGTCGCTCGATCATAGCAAGTAGACGGCGATCGCGCGACAGTTGCGCCATTTTACTGTGATATTGCAACGAGATGCTGAACAAAGCCGCGAGATTACATTTATGATCACGCAGGAATGCTGAGCAGGCAGATGAGGACTCGTTGCGGTACCGGGTGCCTGTGGCTCACTGTGATATTCAGTATCGGGTGTCAGGGGGCTTCTGAGCGTGCTCGCGACGAAGTCGCCGAGATTCCTCAGACGGTAAATAATGTTATCTGGATCGTCGCGGATTCTATTCCCGCTGAATTAGAACATCGGTTTGATATCGTCGCGGCGCTGCAGATGACGTCTTCTGGCGGTCCTAGTGATCGTTCGGCTCTTCTGACCGGTGTTGACCCCGGTCTCCTGAAGCCGTTTCCGGCGCCCGAGATCAGTATGTTACCGCTGTTGTTTCGCCAAGCTGGTTATTACACGAGTCGTGCCGGTCAGCCGTACCACGACCTTGGAGTTGCGAGAGTAGGTCGACCACAGCATGCGGTTGAAAGAAAAGAGGAGCTGCCAAGTGCGCCTGGCGTTGTACTGGGTGCCTGGGACGGTGCCGGCCCGGGTGCTGACTGGAAAGGGAAAAACAAGGATTGGGATTTGCCGTGCACGGTGTCCTTCGGGTGCGGTGGTCGCGGACGGGGGAAGGTTTCATTTTTTAGTCTGTTCAATCTTGAACCAGCATCTAATGTGAAACTGGAGGTTTCTTCAATCCTCGATGCGCTTGATGAGGATGAGGCGGTAGGGGCCACCGCCGTTTTCTTGATTGCGATGTCAGCTGGCTCAGAGCGAGTCGGTGTTCGGTTGCCACAGAACTTCTCACATCGTGGTGTTGTTGAAACGGTCAGTCTGCTTGATTTAGCCCCGACTACGCTGTCGATGACTGGTCTTGCTGTACCCGAGTACATGACGGGACAAAATGTCATGGTTGTGGCAGACAAAAATGTTGCGCCAGACATGAAAGACGATGCCAGTATGTCGGTGAAGGCTGTTGAGAGAAAGGCTGCCCCGACACAGGTTTCGGCGACACCGACAGGCTATCCAACAGGTGGTTTGTTTCATGTGGCCCCACGCGTTGAGCTTTCGTGTGAAACGCCAGGCTCGACTATCGTTTACACCACCGAACGGGAGGCCCCGTTTTATTGGCGTCTGTACCGCGGGGCTTTTCGGATGCGATTCTGGGAGTTACGCTTTCAGTGTGGACGGTTAGGGTATGAAAATAGCGATGTCGTAATGTATGAATTTGATATTGAATGATGCTGTGCTCTTTCAAGAATGGAGGGGGCGATGAGTCGACGACAGAAGATGTTCGTGATGGCGGTGGCGTTGCTACTGGTAATGACTCCGTTTGCGGCATTTAGCCAGTCACCAAATGCCTCAGGAACTCGTACGGCTTGGGGCGATCCTGACCTGCAGGGGGTGTGGACGAGTTCGACGTACACACCTCTGGAGCGTCCTGAGAATCTTGGCGACCAGGCATTCTTGTCTGAAGAAGAGCTCGCATCTCTCAATGAGCTGTTGACTGAAGAAGGCGTGGATCCGTTACGGGCTCGTAGCGTGCTTGCGGCTGATTCTGAAGAGGAGCGAATTGAGCGAACACGGCAAACTCAGGAAAATATTCACTACGACAATTCAGTCTGGTTACGAGAAGAACAACCCCGTCGACTGACGACGGCGCGGACATCGCTAATAGTCGATCCGCCGGATGGACGTATTCCAGCGCTGACTGCGGTGGCAACTGAACGGGAAGCAATGCGGCGGCAGGAAAGCCGATGGTTGGTCTATAACCTTGCCTCACCGTCGTATGCGAGCCACCAGACTCGTACGTTACAGGAGCGGTGTTTGGCATGGCGGCACGAAGGGCCGCCTATGTTACCGGCCTCGTACAACGACCTCATTCAGATCTTTCAGACTGAAGACCATGTGGTCATCATGCAGGAGATGCGCGCGAATAAAATTCGGATCGTACCAATCGACGGCCGATCACATCTGTCATCGAAAATTCGCCAGTGGCCCGGTGATTCGGTTGGGCGTTGGGAAGGCGATACGCTGGTTGTGGAGACGGTGAATTTTAATGAGAAGGTAACGTTTAATGGCGCCAATGTTGGTCTGCATGTCGTGGAGCGGTTTACCAGAATGGATGACGACACGATTCGGTACGAATTCACGGTCGACGATCAGACAACATGGGTGCGGGCATGGAGCGCCGAGTTTCCGTTAATGAAGCGTGAGGGGCCTCTGTATGAATACGCCTGTCACGAAGGAAACTATGACATTCGTCATATTCTGGAAGTGGCGAGGAATCTCGAAAAAGCTGCCGGGCGGTAACATTTTCTCTGAGTTTGGGTCTGATAATTTGTTGGGAGTTTCTATGAATCGACAACAATTACTAGCTGTGTTCATCTTTGCTGCGATGTTGGCGGTTTCTGCATGTGGTGCAAACGGGCCCGAGCCTGATGCGTCTCAACAAGATGATAGCGGTGTGGTAGTCGAGACTCGTCCGGGTTTACTTGAGGGTGAGTGGGTTGAAGATGGCAGCGGTGTACGTGTGTTTCGTGGCATCCCCTATGCTGAAGCTCCGATTGGTGGGCGTCGCTGGCAGCCGCCGGCAGCCATGCAACCGTGGCAAGGTACACGGGCTGCCACTGAATTTGGTCCGGCCTGCTGGCAGCAACCCACGCCAGACAGTTCTGTTTACACGCGTGGCAATCTCGACCGAAATGAGGATTGTCTTTACTTGAATATCTGGACAGCTGCCGAGGCGGAGGCTGAAACACGGCCCGTGATGGTGTGGTTTCATGGTGGCGGTCATACAGGTGGTTGGGGAAGCGCGCAGATTTTTGACGGCACCTCACTTGCGAAGAAGGGTGTAGTGCTTGTCAGTATTAATTATCGTCTTGGGTCTTTTGGGTTCTTGTCGCATCCCGCATTAACGGCGGAGTCACCACATGGTGCGTCTGGGAACTATGGGTTGCTGGATAAGGTTGCGGCGCTTGAATGGGTTCGAGATAACATCGCTGCTTTTGGTGGCGATGCGGACAATGTCACCATTTTTGGGCAGTCAGCAGGGTCCTGGAGTGTGTGCTACCTAATGGCTTCTCCACTAGCACGAGGACTGTTGCACAAGGCGATTGGTCATTCGGGTGGATGTTTTCGTGGAGGACGTCCTGATCTTGACACGGCACATCGGGCCGGACTTGTTGCTGCGAGTGAGCTTGGTATCGAGGGTGATGACGCTGATGCGCTGGCCGCACTTCGGGCGCTGGATGCACCCGCTATTCTGGACTCCAGTCTCGGTTCTGGTGCAATCGTTGATGGTTGGTTCATGCCCAAACCAGCGCCAGCTATTGTGGAGGCCGGAGAACATAACAATGTGCCAGTAATTGTTGGGGCAATGGCCAATGAAGGCACAACCCTCTACGCGGGAACACCGCTTCGTGAGTATGGCGAACTGGTGTCCATGTTAAGTGACCAACACGGCGATCGTACTGACGCTTTACTGACTGCCTATAAAGCTGACATCGATAAATCAACCAAATGGGGAGCGCAGGCGATTCAGGCTGATCGAAGTTTTGTGTGGGAGATGCGCACCTGGGCTCGTGCGGTGGAAGCAAATGGAAACGATGCCTATCTGTATTTCTTTCGCCATGCACCTCCTGTGTTTCGGATTTATGTACCTGGGCGTGCAGCAATCGATATGCCTGATGGTCCTGCTGGCTATGGGGCATATCACTCAGGTGACCTCGCTTATGCATTTGGGAATACGCGTTTGGTCGGTGTTGGTTGGACTGACTGGGATCATGAGATTTCCGAAACGATGAGCGACTTTTGGGTCAATTTTGCCAAGACGGGAGACCCAAACGGCGAAGGCCTACCTACGTGGACGC
>CAZWKO010000052.1:0-11407 GCA_964634925.1 uncultured Vicinamibacteraceae bacterium | reverse complement strand
GCTATAAGTATTTTCCTTTCGGGACAGTGTTTCTCGTTGTAGTCGATCCGGGTGTTGGTTCAGGTCGCCGTGCTCTTGCGGCGGACACTGGAAACCATCGCTTCGTCGCGCCTGATAACGGAGTGATGACGCATGTTTTTCGAGAGACCTCACAGCCTGTTGTTGTGGAACTTACTGAACGACGATATACACGTCCAACGGTGAGTCGGACTTTCGAGGGGCGCGATCGTTTCGCGCCGGTAGCTGCGTGGATTGCAAAAGGCGTTAAATTGTCTGCTTTTGGGCGTCGATATAGTAAGTATCAGTTACTCGGGTCTCCCGAAGCGTTTGTAAAGAATGACCAGATCGTTGGAGAAGTTCTTCGAATTGACCGATTTGGCAACATCATGACGAACATAGGTCGGCAGATGTTTAGAAGTTTCGCCGAACGGGGTTCTCTACAGATAGAAATTGGAAAGAGAAATATCGGACGTGTGGTTGATACTTATGCAGATATAAGGGCTGGTGAAGTCTGTGGGTTATTCGGAAGTACTGAAAGACTAGAGTTTGCTGCAAATGCGGAGAGCGCTTCTGAGCGTTTGGCCGTTGCATCTGGTGTTCAGGTTGTCGTGCGCCGGAGGGATTAATTTGTTTAATTTGGAATTGCCGAAACTAAGTAGGGACAAAAAATCGTGATTAATTTAGATCTTACTGAAGAACAGTTATTACTTGAACAATCCGTTCGGGAATGGGGCGCGCGGGAAATTTCGCCTCGAATTCGAGAATTGGATCGAGAGCATCGATTCGATCCAAATATTCTTGTCCAGATGGCCGAACTTGGGTTGCTTGGAATTTGTGTGCCGACTCAGTACGGCGGTTCCGGAATGGATTATTTGAGTTTCGGGCTTGCGTGTGAGGAGGCAGAATACGTGGATACATCGCTAAGAGTCATTCTGTCCGTGCATGTCGGGTTGAATTGTCTAAGTTTGTTGACGTGGGGTACCGAGGAGCAGAAGCAACGCTATCTTGTTCCCCAAGCACAGGGAAAAAAAATAGCAAGCTATGGACTTACGGAACCTGGTGCAGGGAGTGATGTTCGTGGCATTCAAACTATCGCGGTAAGAGAGGGCAACAATTTTTTGCTTAGTGGCGAAAAGATGTGGATCTCGCTCGGCGACATTGCGGACCACTTTCTTGTATTTGCATATAGTGATCTTGAGAAAAAGAAAAAGAGAGACGTGTCAGGTATTAGTGCGTTTATTGTCGAGAGGGAGTTCGACGGTTTTTCGAGCGGTACGCTCACTGAGAAATGGGGTATTTTGGCCGGGAATACGGGGTATTTCAAGATGGATGAGGTCAAAGTGCCGCCTGGCAACCTACTTGGTCAAGAAGGTGAAGGTTTTAAGATTGCAATGGCTGCACTTGATCAAGGGCGTCTGAGTGTGGCGGCCGGTGCTACTGGTCTAATCCGTGCCTGTAGGGATGCGAGTACTTCGTATGCGAAGGAACGTAAGACTTTTGGTGCTGCTATTGGGCAACATCAATTGGTGAAGGAAATGATTGCGCAAATGGAGTCGGACTACCAAGCTTCTCGGTTGTTGTGGCAACGATCGGCGTGGTTGAAGAATATCGGTAGGCGTAATACTCGTGAAACAGGCCTCGCCAAGTGGTTTAGTACAGTGGCTTCTGAAAGGGCAGCTGCCGATTCTGTTCAGATTCATGGTGCTAATGGATATTCTGATGAATATCCGGTCGGACGGTTTTATCGCAATTGCAAAGGTGCTGTTATTTATGAAGGAACCAGGGAAATTCATAAGTTGATGCAGGCAGATTATGCTCTTGGTTACCGTGTTGATAAACCGACTCGTTGTGAGTTGCCTGCATATCGAGAGGGAGTATAAGAGTGGTATCGAATTGGCCGGAATTGGCTCCAGCGTTTCTGCAAGTTGTTGAAGAGGCGGCAATCGCCTGTGCCCATACGATGGGGCAAGGTGACCGGCATCGGTCGGACCACGTTGCTGTTGAAGCCATGCGGTCCAGACTTGATTCTGTGCCAATCGATGGTCGCGTCGTGATTGGTGAGGGAGAGCGCGATAAGGCGCCGATGCTTTACATTGGTGAAGCGGTTGGTCGTGGGGCCAAAGATGAGTCTGGATTGACACAGGTAGATATTGCAGTTGATCCGTTGGAAGGCACAAATTTATGTGCTACTGGTGCTCCGCGTGCCATTGCGGTGTTAGCGGCGTCCGAGCGAGGAGGCTTATTGCATGCACCAGACGTCTATATGGAAAAGCTAGTTGTAGGTGCTCAGTCGAAAGGGTCTGTGGATATCGATGCACCGGTAGCCCATAATCTTCAGCAGATCGCAAAGTGCCTTGATCGTGATGTGTCGGACCTCGTTATTGTGGTTCTTGATCGTACACGTCACGAACGGTTGATTAAAGAGATCAGAGAGGCTGGTGCCCGCATTCGTCTAATTGGGGATGGTGATCTGACGGCGGCTATCGGAGCGGCTGTAGTAGGTAGCGGTGTTGATGCCGTAATGGGAAGTGGTGGGGCTCCGGAGGGTGTATTGGCTGCTGCAGCGATGCGATGTCTCGGTGGTGAAATTTTTGGTCGGTTGGTATTGGATAGTGATGAGAAAAAAGAGCGTGCGCGTGCTATGGGTGTTAATGATTTTGACAAAGTCTATAGAGCTGCTGACCTTGCATCCGGAGAAAATATTATTTTTGCAGCCACGGGTGTGACTGAAGGGGCGCTTATGAAGGGTGTTCGGTTCTTTGGCGAGGGGTGCCGCACTAGCTCTGTTGTTATGCAGAGCAAGCCGCATCAAGTGCAGTTCATCGACACGATCCATGTAAAAGAGCAAGCTAATCGTCGGGGATTGCGTCTTTAGAGACTGACCAGTAATTTATGTTTTGAACTTTTTATATTAAGTCAATTGGAGCCGTAGTAGCCTAGTCGCTCATTCACAGGTGTTGAGGAAGTTTAAATAATGCAGCTCTTTGAAGACACTTTCGCTGACGCGATTTTAATTCACTAAGAAGATACTTTTTACGGTTTGGCACTTTGATGTGACCGAGACTTCTTAAACGGTAAATCAAACATATGTTGAGGCGAGTGCCGTATCATGGTGGCAGTTATATAGGCATCTTAATATTTGTCTTAGTGCAGGTGCTGCTCGGGCAGCAGGGTGGCGTGCAGTGGTACGAGTCTCTCGCGCTCGATGATGTTGAAGCTGTTCGGTCAGAGCAATTACGAAAATGTGCGACTACTCTTAGTCTTCTCGAAAGAACCGCAACCGGTCTTAATAGCGCTAGTCCCTTAGCGGATGGATGGCCTTTGCGAGCAGACCAGTTTCCACGGTTTCTCAGACCTACGCACCAATCGGAGTTTGGTTTCTATAACTTTTTGATTCTTGGGGATCATGAGATGGTCACTTTTCGTCGGCGTGATCCTAATGCCGACGAAGGACACGTTATCGAAACATGGGTACGCACTAGAACTGATCAGGTTGATGGAAGATTAGTGAGCGTTTTTAACCCGACATGGACTGTTGATCTGTTCCATGAATGGTTGCGAAGGTATTCATGGGGTGTCGATCGCCCGAGGGTGTTCTGGGGAGAGCTAGTAGTTCCTTCAAGAGTCGTGGTCGCAGCGTTTAATGACGCGACTTTAGCCTCGGACCAGGAAGAAAAGACAGTGAATGTATTTTTGTCTGTGGTCCCACCGAACATACCGGAATCAAAGATTGTTCAAGTAAACGAGAAGATGCAGTTTGCGTCGCATGCAGTCAATATTTTTGTGCCCGATTTCGGCAATACGCGTGTCCATGGTGGAGACTCAGATTTTGGAGAGCATCTCATTACGAGAATGTTTTACGAGCATTTTGATGACGTTTACGATGTTATTGCAGTTATGAGTCAGGCGACACAGTTTACGAAGTTTTCTGCGTTCCATGGCAATGTTAAGAACGACATAAAAGGTATTGGGTTGCGTCTTTTTGATAATTCGTGGTTTTACGGTAGTGCCGGAGTATTAAAAGCGGTTGAAGGTTATCCGCCTGGTGGTTGGGCGACTCTATCCACCGTACTTCACGAACAGGGCCACCAGTATGGGGAGTACACGAATACATGGAAAGAAGTGGGGCCTTCATTGGATGAGCACGGGACTGTTATCGAGCGTAAAGGTCATGGTCCAAGCTCCCACACGCCACTTTTATATCCGGGTGCTGTTACATATGGGGCAGTGCTAGAAGGAAGTGTTCGCGTCGCCGAGGATGAGGGGCATTACAGTATTGAACAGACTACACCGCTCGTGACGTACAATCCGCTGACTTTGTATCGGATGGGATTGCTTTCATCTGAAGACCTGCCGACTTATCAGGTTTTCCTCAATCAGGGGCAGTTCAGTGACGAAAAGAGTGTTGTGCCAGATATTAATACACCAATAGTAGAAAGCAGTGTTGAGGTGACGGTTAACGATATGTTGGCTGCTGACGGTATTCGCAGCGGTCCTGTCGCGGACCGAGTCAAACGAGCACTTGTCTATGTATCTCGCTCTGGCCTGGTTCCACCAGAAGAGATGCATGTCGTTAATTACTTCGCCAAGCGCCTTGGGGAAGTTTCAGGTGTAACCACGTATGACCGCTTTCCCAGTTTTGCCGAAGCGACTGGCGGCCGATCATTTATGACAACAGACATTGCTCCGCGAGTCTCTGTAGACAGTATGGGAACGGTAGGGGGCGATCGATATATAGATAAAATTGAGGACGGACCTGAGGTATCTTGCGTAAAGATCGGAACTCATGCATTAATTGGTTTTGCGTTCGACAGGGAAATTGGTGGATGTTTTGATGGTGGTACTACTGTGAAGTTAGGCGGTTGGTTGACTCTCACTGACCGCACTGATTACAACGCCGTTTGTTTTAAGGCGATGCGTTATGGTGACTCAAGTGAGGATGGTTTGTTTGTGTGCGGGAGTGTCACTAGCGGAAACAGGTTCGACCTTGAGATGTTTTTTCCAGCGAATCGTCCAGGTGGATGGAAATTGAGTGCTTATGCTTTTTTCCCTGATTCTGGTGCTCAATATCCCCGAAGTACCTATACCGGGGGTATCGAGGTGTTACCGAAAGCAGATTAGTCCTTGAGATTCGAATCTTTGTATTTGGTGCGGCGAATGAGACGATTCTTCTTTTCTTCATGAACTCAGCCTTATTGCCTCTGGTGTGGCGCCTTTGGTCGTTTGTGGCGAGGCGGTTCGTTTTTTCGGTTGGTTTGCATTGTTTTTGTCTTAGATGTCGTGGCTGCTACTTATTTAACGGTTGATTCACATCAGCCCTCAGAACAGACGTTGCGGATGGCTGCCGCAGAATTATCCCTCGGTCGCGTGATTGCGTATCCCACCGATACTTTGTACGGATTAGCTGCTGATCCTCGAAATAGCACTGCCGTCGAGTGTATCTATCGATTAAAAGGAAGGTCGACAGTTGCGCCACTTCCACTGGTAGCAGCAGACACTGATCAGGTAAAAGCCTGTGTTATAGGTTTTTCGTCTCTGTCGTATCAACTTGCAGAACGTTTTTGGCCTGGTCCTCTGACGCTTATTTTTGACGCTAACGAAACGTTAGCGCCTGCGATGCTAGCCGGAGGTCAAACGGTCGCTGTGCGGGTTCCGACACATCCTGTTGCTTTGGGTATTGCACAAGCATTTTGTCACCCGATTACTGCGACGAGTGCCAACATCAGTGGTAACTATGCGCTTGACGAGGCTTCAGCGGTTGCTAGAGAACTACCGGAAGGGCTCTCGCTGATCCTTGATGGCGGAGCAACCGTAGGTGGCCTGCCTTCGACAATTGTTGATGCTCGTGGCTCAAAGCCAGTGCTTCTTCGGGCTGGAATTCTGCCGTGGGAGCGCGTGCTACAATCGCTCGCGTGAAAAGCTCCGCGGTGCAGTTAAAAATCCTGAAACGAATGAGTAATAATCGATCCTATTTTCTGACGGTACAGTTGTGGGCCATTGGATAAGGGCGCTGCTGTAAACGGTAGTGCGGGTTTTCATGTTTTAGAAAAGTGCCAGAGCTCGAGTTTGTTATAAGGACTAGTATTCGTGATGCTTAGGCGATGGCCGTTGTGTGTAATCGTTTGTTTGGTGTCAATAAGTTGTGCTACTCGTGTGCCGGTTATTGGTACGCCGGATTATCCCGATTTCATTTTTCCAGACGTTCCACCGACGTACTCTGGTCAACTTGGGCAACAAGCTCAACGGGATGCTTGGGCCTTTCTGCAGACTGGGGATTTGGTTGTCGCTAAGAGTCGGTTCGAAGAGTTGCTGGAACTGGATCGTAGTTTTTTTCCTGCGACGGCCGGGCTAGGGTGGGTGCATTTGGCGAGCGGGCAGTTCAAAGCCGCTGCTACTCAATTCCGTTTGGCGTTAGATCAAAGGGAAGACTATGTTTCGGCGTTAGTGGGGTATGGCGATGCTTTGTATAGATTGGATGACATCTCCAATGCATTAAACAGTTTCCAGATCGCCTTGGCGATTGAGCCGGCGTTGTTACGGGTTCAGCGCATCGTTGCTGAGTTAAGCCTTCGGGTTATGACCGATCGATTGGTTGAAGCCAGGCAATACGGTGCAGAAGGAAGTCTTGCTGACGCCGAACAGGCTTATCGTGCAGTGATTGATGCATCACCTGATAGTGCATTTCTGTACGTTGAATTAGCGCGGATCAAGCAACAGCAAAATGAATTACCAGAAGCACTTGTTGTGATTAACAGTGCGCTGGCATTGGATGAGAACTACGCTGAGGCGTTCCTTCTTCAAGGAAACTTATTTGAGTCAAGTGGCGAGCTAGAAAATGCCGTGTCTGCCTATGCACGAGCGAATGCAATCACGCCGAATGAGCTGACTGCCGAAGCGTTGTCCCGTGCACGTGGCGCGTTGCGAGCTGTCGATCTTCCAATGGAATATCGAGAAATCGAAACGAAAGTTGAGATCACGAGAGGAGAGCTTGCCGCCCTTCTCGGTGTTTCGCTAGGAGAACTCCTAAGGGATGCTGGGAGTAGCAGGTCAACTCCAATTTTTACTGATACTCGTGACTATTGGGCGAGTGAATGGGTCATTGAGGTCGTTCAAGCTGGAGTTATGCAGGCGGACGGACGCTATCAATTTGAACCGGGTAGAGTAGTTCGGCGAGGAGATTTAGCTGAAATTGTCGCTGCGACGCTATTACTTATTTCTGAATTCGACTCGGAATTAGGGAGACGTTGGCGCACGGCGAGACCACCTTTTTCTGATTTGACAGTAGGACACCTGAATTTCGAAAGCGCGTCTATTTCAGTTAATGCGAATGTCCTTGAATTAGATGAGAATGACCGATTTTTACCGACTCGTGTGGTAAGTGGCAGGGATGCTGCGGATGTGGTGGCGACACTGACGGGTTTATTTGAAGCAGCCAGATAGTTCAATGTCGGTGTTTACTGCCCCAAATCAGCTGACCCTTTTCAGATTGTTACTAGTTCCCTGTCTTGTGATCCTTGTACTTTATGGTTTTAACGGTATGGCGCTTGTCGTCTTTACAGTTGCCGGTGTGACCGATGCACTTGATGGATTAATCGCGAGGCGAACGGGTCAGCGCACAACCTTGGGGGCATGGCTCGATCCAATGGCAGACAAACTGTTGTTGGTGTCGACGTTTGTGGTTTTGACGATGCCCCTTGGTCTTCCGAATCAGCTGCCATTGTGGTTCACGGTCTTGGTGATTAGTCGTGATGTCTGTATCGTCCTAACTGTTGCGGTTGTGAATTTGGCGATTGAGCGCCGAGTATTTTACCCAAGTGTTCTTGGAAAGATTGCAACAGTGCTTTATGTTGTGACTGGTGCTGTGACGTTGTTTTTTAACTATTTGAATCAGCAATCTATCGTGGTCGATCTAGCAGTTTATATGGCTTTGGCATTTACGGTTGCATCTGGTCTTCACTACATCGTTCATGCTGCGCGCATGATTAATGGGCGGTAGTTGTCGTTCAGGAAACCTACGCGCTGATTTTTGTCTGGAAATATTCAATCGTGGTTGATAGTCCTTTTTCGATTGAAACAGTAGGCTCCCAATTGAGAAGGTTTTGTGCGCGGGTTATGTTCGGTTGCCGTATCTTGGGATCGTCAACTGGCAATTCTTTGTGGACGATACGCGAAGATGATTTGGTAGCTGCAATAATATTCCTGGCAAGCTGGAGAACTGTCATTTCTGAGGGATTGCCGATATTAACAGGGCTATTAACGTTCGATTCGGCAAGCGCGATTACTCCATCGACTAAATCGCTGATATAGCAAAAACTCCGGGTTTGATCGCCATTGCCATAGACGGTCACTTCATTTCCACAGAGTGCTTGTGAAATGAAGTTAGGAATAGCGCGACCATCGCGCACTCGCATTCTTGGGCCGTAGGTGTTGAAGATGCGTACGATCTTGGCATCAATACCGTGGAACCGGTGATAAGCAGTAGTGATTGCTTCCGCGAAGCGCTTGGCTTCGTCGTACACGCCACGAGGTCCAATCGGATTGACATTTCCCCAGTAGCTTTCTTTTTGCGGATGTTCAAGGGGGTCACCATATACTTCTGACGTCGACGCGAGGATGAATCGAGCACCTTTGGCTTTTGCCAGTCCTAGGGCATTATGTGTTCCTAACGCGCCCACTTTTAATGTTGGAATGGGAAAGTCAAGGTAGTCGATAGGGCTTGCAGGAGAAGCCCAGTGGAACACAAAATCAACGGGCCCGTCTACGGTGATGTAGTTTGTTACATCGTGCTTGATAAATAGGAAATCACGGCTGGCGAGATGGGCGATGTTGTCAATGTCGCCAGTCAGTAAATTATCAATTCCGACGACGGAATAACCTCTGGAAAGCAATGCCTCGCTTAAATGAGAGCCGATGAAACCAGCTGCTCCTGTTATTATGGCTCTCGGCATCAGATTAGTAGGCGTGTCTATGAAATGATAGATGGATAACGGTTAGCCACATGATCTTGAAATCCAATGTCACAGACCAGTTTTCAATGTAGTACAAATCGTACTCGATCCGTTTCTCGATGGAAGTATTTCCTCTCCAGCCATTTACCTGAGCCCAACCTGTAATGCCAGCTTTGACTTTGTGTCGAAGCATGTACTGAGGCACTCTGTCCTTAAATTGGTCAACGAAAAAGGGGCGCTCTGGCCGCGGGCCAACAAGAGACATATCTCCCACTAGCACATTCCAAAGTTGTGGAAGTTCGTCGAGACTGAACCGCCTGAGAAATTTTCCAACAGCGGTACGTCTTGGGTCATTTTCGCTAGCCCACACTGGCCCAGAGTCACGTTCAGCGTCTTGATGCATTGAGCGAAATTTAAGTAGTTCAAAAGGTTGTCCGTCTAGCCCCATTCGTTCCTGCCGGTAAAGAATAGGTCCTTCCGAAGATAATCGAATAGCCGCCGCAATCATTGCCATAGGCCCCAAAAGAAAAGCCAGGGCAGCGGATGAGCATCCAATATCGATCACTCGTTTGATTGCACTGTTAAAACCTCGTAACGGAACGTCGTTGACATTAATAAGTGGTATGCCGTCTAGTTCTTCAAGCCGTGCACGTAGCGTTACAAATTGAAGGAAATCTGGGATCACTTTTATGTCGACGCATTCTCTGTTTGAGAGCTCAATTAACTTAAGCATATTGACGTGCTGATCAACTGGAAGCGCCACGTAAAGCTGGTCAATCTGCTCGCGCTTAAGGATTGTTTCGGCATCATCTAGGGACCCGAGAAAGGGAAGGCCACGGTATCCCATTTGATTGTCATCAGTGGAGTTATCGATAAATCCAATTACTTGGTAGCCGAATTCTTCATTTCTCAGGAAGCGATCTGCTACGTGCCGTCCAAGTTCACCGGTGCCAGCTATTAATACCTTGCGTAGTCCCAGCCCCGCTTTGAAACGTCGGCGCATTAGAGTGCGCGCCATATCACGGGATGCGTAACTAAGCCCAACATTAAAAACAATAAAAAAAGCCCACACCAGACGTGAAACTTCGTATGCCCCGATCTCTCTGGCTGCCGAAGACGCAAAGTATGCTTGTGTTGTGAGCGTACCCAATAGTCCGATCATGACCGTGAGTAACGTACCAACTAGGACCGCAAAGAAGTCGTCGACACGAGTTCTATTGCGTCTGAGTCGGTACACGCCTTGAAGATGAAAAGAGATCGGAACGACTAAGCCAATAAATGGCATTAACGTCAGGTACTGTGCGAAGGGCGGCTGCCCTTTCGGTGCTGAAAACAAACCTGTGTCGAACCGTACAAGGTACGCTAATGCGAAGGCCGCCATGGCTAGCAGTATGTCAAGCGAAATATAGGCAGCGATAAGCGCGCGTGTATGCCGAATCATGAGAGTTCGGGAGCTAGCGTTTCAAGGGCTGTACGCATGTGTTTATAAAATACCGTCGGTGAGAAACGAGAAGCGGCCGCATGTAAATGGTTAGGATCAAAATCTTGCTGGTTTACTGCTTTAATGGCGTCAGCAAATGCTTCAGCGGTGTCGTCTTTTACAAGTAGGCCAGTAACGCCATCGTCAACAGTTTCAAGCGCTCCACCGCGTGCGAGTGCAATTACAGGGCGACCGCATGCTTGTGCTTCCACCGGTGCGATGCCGAAATCTTCTTCACCAGTTAGCAAAAATCCTTTTGAGCCTCTGTAGAGTTCCCGCAGTTCTTCTTTAGTTTGCTGTGACATGAATTTTACAGTTGAGTTTGCAATCAAGCTCAGTTTTTTTGCCTCAGGACCTGTTCCGACCACCCGGAGTTCGACTCCGGCGAGACGGCAGGCTTCAATGGCCACGTCGACACGTTTGTAAGGGACAAGAGCCGATACGACAACAAAATATCCTCTCGATTTCGACCCGTCTGGACGGTAAAAGTTCGTATCGACGGGCGGGTATATAACGTCAGCTTTTCGATTATAGTATCGGGCTATTCTACCCGCAACATATTGTGAAATAGCGACATAGCGGTCTACGCGTCCTGCCGTCGCTGTGTCCCATCGCGCTAGGTGGTTCATAGCTCTACGATAGAGTGCACTTTGCCATTGGCCTACTTGTTGAACACCAAAATAGGCGTCGAATTGGTCCCAGGCGTAGCGCATGGGCGTGAAGCAATAGCAGAGGTGGCGAGCTCTGCCTGTCGGAATGGCTGCTTTCGCTGCGCAGTGACTTGTACTTATTACGATGTCGTAATTGTCAAGATCGAGCTGCTCTATGGCAGCAGGAAAGACTGGTAGATAGTTTCGATAGTGGCTTCTAGAGAACGGAAGGTGCTGGATAAACGTATGACGAGGCCGATGAGATTCAATTTGAGCTGACACACTGCCACTCGTGTGCATTAGCGTAAATAATTGCGAGTTAGGAACGA
>CAZWKO010000051.1:0-11483 GCA_964634925.1 uncultured Vicinamibacteraceae bacterium | reverse complement strand
GATCGATGCACACGGCTACCAACAACGAGAGGAAGTGAGTCAAGATCAACGTGACTACGACGGTGCAATCCTAGTCTGGCTTTCGCAGTTAATATGCGACGAACTGATTGATTGATAGTATCCTCCGTTATTCGTCCCTCAGTCACGGCCGCCTTGATGCCTTCCAGTGCTGAAACATCGTCTGGTGAGTGCAAAACCACGTCGTGGCCAACCGCAATTGCTTGTCCGGCAGCGTCTGCAGACGACATCATTTCCGTCACTGCGCGCATCTGCATTGAATCGGTAAAAATCAACCCACCAAATCCAAGCTCTTCTCGTAAGAGTGTTTGCACAATTGGCCTACTGAATGTCGTGGGACGCCCTTGTCTTGGATCTAACGCAGGAAGCTGAATATGCCCCGTCATCACACCGGCCACACCGGCAGCAATCGCACTCTGAAAAGGCGGCAATTCAACCATATCGAGACGCGGTCGAGAATGTCGAATAACTGGAAGCTCCAAGTGTGAGTCGACCTCCGTATCCCCATGCCCTGGAAAATGCTTAGCTGTTGCCAGCATGCCACCAGCCTGTAAACCACGAACATACGCTGCTGCCAACTCCCCGACTTTCGCAGGATTCTCTCCAAACGAACGCGTGTTGATGACTGGATTTCTGGGGTTGTTATTCACGTCAACCACAGGTGCAAAGTTCACATGCACACCGATGGCACGTGACTCAATCGCAGTCACGCGTCCCGCTTCAAATGCAAGCGCCGAATCGCCCGCCGCACCAAAAGCCATCGCGCGAGGGAAATTCGTGGCCCCCTCGATCCGAAAGCCAGCCCCTGTTTCAAAATCCGCGGTAATCAACAACGGGATTTTCGACTCGGCCTGTAATCGATTTAGTATCGAAGCTGCCGCAAGGGGGCGCCCAAGAACCGTCCGAGAATAGACATTATTGAGCAAAACATCCGGCACCACCTGCCGACCACCAAAGACATGGAAGCCCCCTACACGCTCTTGTTGAACCAACCCTCTCAAGCCGTCATAGACATCACTGTCGCTACTGGTATAGACAGAACGGAGTGACGGCAACAATAGCTGCCCGATCTTTTCATCGAGTGTCATTGAGTCCAACGTCTCGTCAATCCACTGACGAGAATCGTTGTCCAATTCGTACAGAGCACTTTGGGCGAAAAGTGAGGTGAGCGCTATCGCCATAACCAGCACGAAAGCGACTGAGGCTAGTCGGAATGATGTCGGTTCGAATCTCACACGTACATCTCATCGTATGGCTTTCCTGAATACTGATCAAATCACCTCAGAGCGTTCTTTTGATGCGCCTCTCTAACTCAAAGTCATCCGCTCTATATAATTTGTTTACATGAATCACCTTGCCCATAAGGAAGCAGCACCAAAACTAACGCGCTGCTTTGTTCTCACGGTCAGTGACACCCGCACCGACGAAACAGACAGAGGCGGAAAAGCAATTGTCGATCTCCTACGGCAACAAGGACACGAAGTCTCTGGGAAAAAAATTATCCAAGACGATGCCGACAAAATCCGTGAGGCAATTGAGTCGCATATTACCCAACCCGAGATAGATGTTCTGATCTCGACGGGCGGAACTGGAATCAGTAGTCGAGACGGCACTTACGAAGTTGTCTCGACGCTCCTTGATAAACAGATTGACGGTTTCGGGGAACTGTTCAGGGCGCTGAGCTACGAAGAAATTGGTCCAGCCGCGATGTTAAGCCGTGCATGTGCCGGAATCGCTCACGGTACCATCATCATCAGCGTACCGGGTTCAGAACATGCCGTCAGACTCGCTATGACCAAACTCATCCTTCCAGAAATCGGTCACCTAGTTCGCGAGGCACGTCGGTGAACGTCAAGATGCGCCCTATTCGGGACACGATCCCAATGAAAGACGCACTTCGCATCGTCACTGAAACTGCTTGCCCACTGACTCGCACACAACACGTCGCGCTAGAGAACGCAAACGGTCTCGTTCTTGCAACCGAAATCGTAGCCTCGCAAGATGTGCCGCCGTTCGATCGTGCAGCGATGGACGGATACGCCGTGCTCGCAAACGACACGTTTTCGGCCAATCAACAGACACCGAGATCCTTGCGCTGTATCGAGACCGTGCATACCGGGAACGTTCCTACGAAACAGGTCAGGACTGGTGAGTGCACTGAAATTGCGACGGGCGCGCCGATGCCCACAGGTGCTGATGCCGTTGTAATGGTCGAGGAAACTGAACGCACAAACAATGGCACGGTCGATATCTTTAAGCCGGTTCACCCAAAGCAACACATCGGACGGCGAGGTGCCGACATCGCCGTTGGTCAAGAAATTCTTGAAGCCGGAGATCTATTAACACCAAGTCGCCTTGGTGCCATCGCGGCACTCGGAATTGCTAGCGTCGAAGTGTACGACCGACCACGCGTCGCCTTACTATCGACCGGCAACGAAATCGTCGAACCTGGTGAACTACTAAAACCAGGCCACATTTACGACATCAATCGCTTTACACTGGGATCGATAGTCGACATTCATGGCGGTGTGGCCACAGCGTATCCCATTGCAACGGATTCGCTCATGTCGCTCGACGAAGCTGTGACTACCATCTTAAAGAGTGAGCCTGACATCGTTGTTTTTTCTGGTGGCAGTTCTGTTGGAGAAAAGGATCTCACCCTCGACATCCTGCAAAAAAAAGGTGACGTGCTATTTCATGGCATTTCTGTAAAACCGGGAAAGCCAACTGTTTTTGGTCGCATCGGATCCGCTCCGGTCTTCGGTATGCCTGGGTACCCGACATCGTGCCTTTCCAATGCGTACATGCTCTTAGTGCCACTCCTCAGAATCATGGCCCATCTTCCGCCACATCAGGTGAGAACTGTGACCGTGCCAGCCGCTCAGCGATTCGTCTCGACAACCGGCCGACATCAGTTTTACACGGTGCGAGTTATCGACGATACAGCTGTTGGTGCTTTTAAAGCATCTGGAGACATCACAAGCATGTCGCAAGCGGACGGCTATATTGAAATTCCAGCGCAAACTGACATTATCGAGAAAGGTGAACTGGTTGCAGTGAAATTATTCTAATCGCCATATGCTGTGCTAACGCTTACCCAAACGGCGCTCCCACTCCAACTCAAGTTCATCGGCTGTAGCTAAATCAAAAACCTGGGCTGTTTTTTCATAATCTCCTCGAAATTCTGTGTGGTCGCGATAGCACACCGACAGATCCTTGAGGCGACCGTAGACAAACAAATCCACCAATGCGGCAAACCCAAGCACACCGTACGCAATCAAATCGAGCCCGTACCAATAGAACCCGGCGCTAATTAGAGCGCCCGTAATAATGACCGCCAGTCCCAGTTTGGGGTCAAAGTCCTTCCGGAGATAAAAATCATGCCCTTCACAAACAGGACACGCATCAAGTATCGCATCAGCTCGAAGGTCATCACTAACAGCTAACGCAATCGCACGATCGCAACCACCACAAATGATTGCTGAGGGCGCATCAGACGCATTGACAGGCAAGCGACCCGAACAATCCGGGCAAATCACCATGATGTTCACAGAGGCACTCGCTGAGAAACGAGCAGATATTTCGCCAAGACCTCACCAACAACTACGGTGAACAAATCGACATAAAGGATCCCGGTTGCAGATTGTGTCGATTGAATTTTTGCAGTCTCCCACGTCAAATAGGCTAGTACAGACGGACCAAGTAACCCAAATAGCACTCGTTGCCAAAGAAAAATGCCCTCAAGCGACAAAGCATAGCGGTCGAAACCGATTCCACCAGGAGATTCCCAACTCGACAACGCGACCGCAACAACCACTCCCACGACAACAATTCGGGCAATTGTGGACCCAATGTGGAACTTGACCATCCCCTGAAGCAGTGAAACATCCATAGAAGGCAATACCAAATACCAATGGCCCAGAATCATCGCGGTACAACTGCTGCCCAATAATGCGGCCGACGAGAAAAAACTTATCGCGGTTAATGCAGGTGACGAACCGATTTCAGTCGCTGACCAAAAAACCGCCTGAACAACGATCGCGGTGGCACCAGCAGCCACGGTAATCCAAAGCAAAGTATTTCGAAGTGCTGCTAAGGCACGTCCAACGGTGGCCCAGTAGAACAACAATGCAGCTGTAGCAACAACCAGCGCTGAGAACCCCAAAAAAGAAGTTTCTCCACCATCCACAAACTCTGGTCGAAATGCTAACGCGATAAGCAGCAACACGGAACCGAGGCCAGCATTGAACCTAAAAAACTGGACGCCGGCTTCACGCTTGACCAACAGTAAGGTCGCGGCGATACCGAGCCCAAGGTGCGCAAGAAAAAGAAATAAAACGGAAGACATCACTAGGAAATATGAACGAAGGAACTGACCGCAAAACGCGTAAAGAACAGGGAGACATGAAGCGCAGTCATGCCTCCCGAATCCCTCTGGTGCTTATCCTAATCTCTGGTTAACTGTTTCCCAATTGACCACACTAAACCAAGCTGCCATATAGTCAGGTCTACGATTCTGATATCTCAGGTAATACGCATGCTCCCAAACATCAAGACCAAGAATCGCGCTCCTGCCCTCCATGATTGGAGAGTCCTGGTTCGCTGAGCTCTCGATACTGAGTGTCCCACCATCATTAATTAGCCAAACCCAACCACTTCCGAACCGAGCCGCTCCGGCAGCTGAAAACTGTTCTTTGAATGCATCAAATGTACCGAATGCCGCATCAATAGCATTCGCAACATTGCCGTTCGGAGCCCCACCGCCATTCGGTCCCATCACTTGCCAAAACAAAGTGTGGTTTGAGTGCCCACCGCCATTATTTCGAACCGCTCCGCGAATATCTTCTGGAATGCTTGCCAGGTCTGAGATCAAGTCATCGACTACCTTATTAGCAAGGTCCGGATGCCCCTCAAGAGCTCCATTAAGCTTGGTAATGTAGGTCTGGTGGTGTTTCGTGTGATGGATTTCCATCGTTTGTGCGTCGATGTGAGGCTCCAGCGCGTTGTAGTCGTACGGCAGAGCAGGTAATTCATAGGCCATGCATTAATCTCCTTCGAGCCACACAAGCGACCCGCGCTTTCATACCTGCGACAACTCCATATCGCAAGTCACGTAGTCGAAACCCAGCCATCGAGTCTAGTGGATTTCAAGCATTCGGTCGAGAGCAACCCGAGTCCATCTCTTTTCGTGTTCTGGAACAACAATTTGATTGTGTACGGTTCCTGCCAAGAGCGATTCAAGTATCCAGAGAAGATGATTTGGCGAAACACGGAACATCGTCGAGCACAGGCAGCCCATCGGGTCGAGCGTCATAATGTGTCGGTCCGGACCAAGTTCTGTTGCCAAACGATTCACCAGGTGCAACTCGGTCCCGATCGCCCACTTCGACCCGACTTCACTGTTAGTGACCTGCTTAATAATATGCTCAGTGGACCCGCTTTCATCTGCCGCCTGCACCACATCCCAAGTGCACTCTGGATGCACAATTACCCGCACATCTGGATGTTTATGACGCAGGTGTTCAACTTGAGAAACTGTGAATTTCGTATGAACCGAACAGTGTCCTTTCCAGAGAACGATGCGAGCCCGATGAAGGTCTGCCGGCGAAACACCGCCATAGGCAAGTTCGGGATCCCAAACCACCATTTCATTAAGGTGTACACCCATCTTGTACGCCGTGTTGCGGCCGAGGTGCTGGTCAGGAAGAAACAGAATCTTCTCCCCACGTTCCCACGCCCATCGCAGAGTCGCTTCTGCATTACTTGACGTGCAAACAACGCCACCGCGCTCACCGCAAAAAGATTTAATCGACGCAGCCGAATTAATATAGGTGACCGGCACCACGTCAGTCACACCAAGTGCTTCAAGTTCGTCCCAGCAAAGTTCCAACTGGTCAGCCGCCGCCATATCGGCCATAGAACAACCAGCTGCCAGGTCTGGTAATAGAACCTGCTGATGTGGCGCACTCAGAACATCCGCGCTTTCTGCCATAAAGTGGACACCACAGAAGACTATGTAATCAGCATCGCTACATCCGGCGGCCTCACGCGCCAATTTAAACGAATCGCCTGTTCGATCAGCGAATCCAATAACTTCATCCCGCTGATAGTGGTGACCGAGAATTAGCAGTTGACGACCAAGTAAATCGCGGGCCTGTTTGATCCGATCACGCATCTCCTGATCGTCCAAACCAAGATATTGGTCTGGTAAGGGCTGCCGTGACGAAATTTGATCCGCCTCGAACTTATTCAACAGTTCAACGTCCATGCACCGTTCCTCGGTCGACAAACAAATAAAAAGATTGTGAAACTTTTCTCAAGCCGGTCGCAATAAAAAGCGTCCACCCTATCGGTTTACGCTCTGCGCCTCCTTTAAATCTACTTATCGTTCTACTGACTCAGACAAAAGATTGTGAAATTTTTCTCAAGCCATGCACATTAAAAATGCCAGACCCAGCGACTGAATCTGACAGGAATTAAATCGTAACACGGCGTGCCAGAAAAACCTGGTGTTTCAAAAACTTCTTAACTAAACAGTATGGGACACCACATTATAAAAGGTATCCCGCTCAACAGGATCTCGCCCGGCTTCACGAATCAACATCGTAATCTGCTCGGGAGTCATGGCTTCTGGAGTTGGCGCACCAGCCATGTGGTAAATCCGCTCTTCCTGTACGGTGCCATCAAGATCGTCTACTCCAAACCATAAAGCCGTTTGCGCGACTTCGATGCCGGTTGCAATCCAAAACGCCTTTACGTGCGACACATTATCCAGCATGAGACGAGCCACGGCATGAACGCGCAATGTCTCCGCAGCCGTCGGGGCTGGCAACTTCCGCATTTGATTGTTGTCCGGATGGAATGCCAATGGAATAAATGCCTGAAAGCCTCCTGTTTCATCCTGAAGTGCACGAGTACGAAGCATGTGATCAACGCGCTCTTCTAAAGTTTCAATGTGGCCGTACAACATCGTGACATTCGACGGCATCCCAAGATTGTGTGCAATTCGATGAATCTGCAAATAACGGTCTGCATCCGCTTTGTCATGACAAATCTTCCGGCGAACACGCTCCGAAAATATTTCTGCACCTCCTCCTGGCAAAGAGTCCAATCCGGCATCGATCAATTCACGAAGTATCTGCTCATCGCTCTTTCCGTACAGCTCAGAAAAGAATGCGATCTCAATGGCGGTAAAACACTTCAGATGAATACTAGGCTTTATCCGTTTTAAACCACGTAGCAATTCAAGGTAGTAGTCCCATGGCAAATCTGGATGCAAACCATTCACTACATGTACTTCGGTCAGTGTTTGCTCTTCGCGCTCACGCAACTTGTCCCAAGCCTGCTCTAAACTCATCGTGTAAGCGCCGTCGTCGCCTGGCTGCAGTCGCGCAAAGGCACAAAACAGACAACTGGCTACGCAAACATTCGTTGCCTCTAAACGAAGATTATGGTTGAAAAACGCCTGTGCACCATGTCGAGATTCACGCGCACGATTAGCTAACCAACCAACGGCTAGCAAGTCAGGACACTCGAATAAGCGCACACCATCCTCTAATTCAAGGCGGATGCCAGCGTCTAACTTATCCGTAATGGCCCGAAGCCCACTCGCAGAGAGCCGAGTGTACATTGATGTGTTATTGAAGGATAACTAAGAAGGTTAAAAACTGTTTATTGTTCACTGACGCCCCAGACCTGAAGACGAAGTGTGCGAGCTCGTGGACCATCTAGCTCCCCCATCAGGATACGTTGCCATTGACCAAGCACAATCTCACCGTCACTCACCTGGAGCGTAAGACTATGTCCTAGCAACAAAGCCCGAATATGTGAGTCGGCATTCATACGGTCACAATCCGAGTGGTCTGGGTCGTTATGCTTCCATTCCCCATCACGATCAACCATTTGTTCAAGAAAGCGTTTTATATCTGATGTTAACGCCGACTGAAACTCATTAAGAAAAATTGTGCAGGTAGTGTGCAAAGACCAAAGACTCACCATACCCTCGCGTATGTCCAGTTTCTTAACAAATGCCATAACTCGGTCGGTCAGATCAACCACCTCTACTCGTTGGTCGGTCGAAATGATCATTGTCTCTCCGTGAATCATCAACCCACCAGCACTGGCAGTCGTTACTTCGGATACAGGTTTCTCACGCACAGTGACGGTCGAGCTTTTGCTCATGCAATCCTCTCGTTTTGGATATAGCGGGCTGAAACCCCGCCTGGCCTTAGGGCCAAGGCCGTATCGTATGTCATCGTCATTAAACCGCGCAACCGCAAACAGACTAACTAATTAAGCCTATCTTAGAAACAGAGTGAAAAGAACCGCAAACCAGGGTTTCTTGATCATTGCCTGAATCAAAAACCGTGCTGATATACTCAGGCGGCTATTTGATCCCGATATTAGTTGGAAGTGGGTGTAAATCCCACACGGTCCCGCCACTGTAAGCGGCAAGTAGGACGGCGCAAGACACTAAGCTAGGGTGTCCGCCACTGTGCTGGAGAGCATGGGAAGGCGTCTCCGTCCTGCCATAACCCGTAAGTCAGGAGACCAATTATCGGGCGTCCTCACTACTCGTCAACCAACGGATGACGAGTAATTACGGTGCGTGGTCACGCCGTAGGGAGAAATAAATGACCGTGGGTAAAAGCGGTGCGCTCCTTTGCGCTAACGCTGTTTCTTACGCTTATGATTCGATTCCAGTCATAAGCAACGTGACGGTTACAGCCGAATCAGGAGATTGTATAGGGCTCCTAGGACCCAATGGTTCAGGAAAGACAACCCTTCTTCATCTCCTTTCAGGCTTGATCTCTCCAAGTAGTGGAAATGTAAAACTGGACGGAATCGAACTCAACAAAATTGGACGTTCTGCCGTAGCACGTCAACTAGCTCTCGTCCCTCAAGAAACCGTACTCGTCTTTGATTACTCTGTGAGTGAAGTCGTGCTCATGGGACGATACGCACACCTTGATACCTTTGCAAACGAAACTCAAGAAGATCTCGATATTGTTAAGCAATGCCTTCGGTTGACCGGAACCTTAGGCCTTGCTGACAGACCGTTCTCAACACTAAGCGGCGGTGAAAAACAGCGCGTTGTGATCGCTAGCGCCCTAGCGCAACTCATGCCGTCTGGCACTAACCCTGACCCAGTTAACGATCCTGTATTGCTTCTTGATGAACCGACAACCTCTCTCGACCTGCGTTACCAACTGTTGATCGCGGATGTACTGAGAACCGTCAGCCAGCAACAAACTGTTACGTTAGTTCTCTCAACACACGATCCGAGTTTCGCCGCTGAACTCTGTGACCAACTCATATTGCTGCGCGAAGGAACGGTCATCGCAGCCGGCCCCACAAAAAGCGTGCTAACAATCGAACACTTACGCGAACTCTACGGCATTGATACTGAGATCACGACTCATCAAAAAACCGGGCGACTTTTAATTGTGCCAATAAAGGAAGCGTAGCGACGCTATTTCATGCCGACAGATCTAAATCACTCTCAAACAACATTTAGTTACCGTAGCTACAACATCTTGATAGTGCTCGGTGTGACCGCAGTGAGTATTTGCGCCACTGGACCACTCATAGGCCCAACTACGATTGACTGGCGGTCGGTATTCGATCGAACTATACCGTTCGCTGAGAACGTCGATGCCCAAATCTTTTTTATCGCACGTTTACCCCGATCGATTGCAGGCGCCTTAGTTGGAGCAGCATTAGCATCCGCGGGCGTTGTGCTTCAAGCTCTATTTCGCAACCCTCTTGCAACGCCATTCACTCTGGGCGTATCTTCTGGCGCATCACTTGGCGCGCTCATCGTCGTAATCGGCACCCCTTTTGCGGCATCCGGTCTTCCGACGGTTCCATTAGCCAGTTTTGCCGGAGCCGTTGGTGCCATCGGTATCGTTTACGCCCTCGCAAGATCAGGCGGACAACGACTTTCAACGTCAATACTTCTCTTAGCTGGTGTGACCTTAAATTCTCTTTTCTCGGCCATCATAATGTTTGTTCAATACCTTGCCGACTACACGGAAAGTTTTCAAGCAGTGAGATATTTAATGGGAAATCTCGACGTCAGTAGCTATACACCTATCGTCTGGGCTTTGCCGTTGCTTATTGTCGCAAGCATTGGTATGTCTTGGCTTCCGCGCTCTCTTAATTTGCTTACACTGGGCCCGATAGGCGCGGCAGCCCGAGGAGCTGATGTATTAAAGACGCAACGCGTCGCGTTTTTAAGCGCCTCTCTGGCAACTGGGGCAGCTGTTTCTCTGGGAGGACCTATTGGGTTTGTCGGCATAATCGTTCCTCACATGGTACGCCTCCTTCTCGGAGCAGATCACCGCCTGGTACTTCCTGCATCAGCCTTCGCTGGGGCAGCATTTCTCGTAGCCTGTGATGTGGCAGCACGAACGCTGATGTCACCTCTCGAACTTCCAGTCGGAGTAATTACTGCTATTCTCGGCGGGCCATTTTTTTTATGGCTTTTGGTGCGAGCCAAATGAACACAATCAACGAAAACAAATCTGTCTTGTGTCGTTCAAAACAATTCTCGCTTGTAGTTACATTTTTTCTCTGCTTAGCCGTTAGTCAATTAGGTGCACAAAGTGACACTTCGAAGCGAATTGTTTCGATTGTACCAGCAGTAACAGAAATGCTCTTTGCGATTGGCGCCGGTGAGCAGGTTGTTGGTGTCAGTAGCTTTGCCAGTTATCCCGACGATGTCAATTCACGCCCTCGAGTTGGCGCATTACTCGATCCAAATATCGAAAGTATCCTCTCACTCAAGCCTGACCTAGTTGTAATGCATGAAAGCCAGACTGATGCGATCGAACAAATGAGGCGCAGCAGTATCGAGGTCTTTCTCTACCGGCATGGCGGCATATCCGACATAACCGGTATGGTCCGGCAGCTCGGGCGACGCACGGGTCAAACACTTAAAGCCACGACGGTTGCTAAAGAGATAGAAGTCGCACTGCAATCAATTCGAACACGCGTGTCAAACTATCACAAACCCAGAATCCTGCTTGTCTTAGGACGCGAACCGGACACTATTCGAAATGTCTACGCAAGCGGTGGAATTGGTTTTCTTAACGATATGGTTACGGCCGCAGGTGGTATAAATGTCTTTGCTCACGTCCAAAGTGAAGCCGTGCGACCCAATGCCGAGGGCATACTAGCCGCATCACCTGATGTAATTATTGAAATCCGTGCCGAAGGTCTATGGGCTGACAATAAAATATCGAGTCAACCGAACGTTTGGGATGCCTTGTCCGCTATTCCGGCAGTTCAAAAAGATCGTGTGTACTTTCTAGATGGCAGTGACTTGACCGTACCTGGCCCGCGAGTAGCGCAAGCAACCAAACGATTAGCCAAAACCCTCCATCCCGCGGCGTTTAAATCGAGATAAAGTCTCAGGCATCATCATTCTCGGAAACAGCATACGGACTCGGAACTTTTCTAAC
>CAZWKO010000050.1:0-11494 GCA_964634925.1 uncultured Vicinamibacteraceae bacterium | reverse complement strand
GTATGTTAAGAGAACTGGGCTATCCAGCATTTGAGAACGTGAGTCGGCGTACTCGAATAGGCACTCTTAGACGTATTCGCATAGGACACTCACTTGGTCACGGACAGGCCATGCAACTAATCGAACAACTCCATGCCGACGGAATAGCGGACGCGCGACTTATTACGACTCAGAATTAGACATTTATCTTTGTAACGCTTTCACACCCACAAACATTTCGTCCTGTTCCGGTCCCATACGTCCCCAAATGGGTACGGCAATTTCTCATTGATAGCGACCGTGCAGTTGGCATCAAGCTTGCATTATTTATGTTTTTAAAAAGAATGAGTTACAACCTGCAATGAGTACTAACCTTTCCGTCTGGTCACGATTGCTATTAATTCCAGTAATTGTGGCAATTACTGCAGTGTCCCTCGGATACGCGGTCGAATGGTATTTTTACGGACTTAATGAAGCCGACAGCTTTGCCCGCGTCAAACATCAGACGGAGGGCCAGTTTCGGGATCTCAGTGAATTCCTAACTGTTTCGTCAGAGCGTCTCGCAACGATTCCAGAGGTTGCAGTCCAATTATCTACAGAAAGCAACCGCCAATCCCGTACGCTTCTTTTTGCATTAGCTCGGGATACGGCAAGCGACGCTTATCCCAATCTTGCAACGACCATCTATGACGGAACTGCCACTGCCAGAGCTTGGACAGGCCGTCCCACAGAACTCCCACTAACAAGAATTCTTGGAGGCGCGAGTATTTTTATAATCGAAAATCCACTCGGCCTTAGGCTAGTCGCACTTCATCCGATTGAGGGATACCCAGCAGACACTGATAATCGTCAGGAAATCAGACGCCGCGTGGGTTCCGTAGCATCCGAGTACGTCCTAACAACCGCAACAGACATTACCTCACCTGCAGAACATGCACTATTTACAAAAACATTGATCGCACTCAATTTTGATACACCAGAAAATAACGTACTCTCCACCGACGAGTACGCATTCTCCCTTGACACAACCGACGGAGAACACCTGCTCTCCGTAACTACGACGGCACGTGAACTCGCGCTCGGAAGAGCTACGTGGCGGCAGAATGTCCACCGTATCGCACTAGCCTTGTTCGGCGGCATTCTTCTCATGCTGACTGCGCCCACAATTCTCAGACATCCGACTAGATTCGGATCTCAGGTCCGAACTCTCGCCTCCCTACAAACCTTCATGGCCCTGATGATCGCGATTACAACCCTCTGGTTATCTGGGTCACCTCTTGAATCAAATACCGGCTTGGTAGGTTCCGGACATTTCAGCTCTAACTTAGCCCCGATGTTTTTGAGAACGCCCGCGGATATCCTTCTGCTCAGTTTCTCAATGATCGTCATCGGAACGATGCTCGTGCGAGTATCGGGCTCAAAAAAAATCCAGCATCAGTCTCAAACGATACGAGCTGGCTCGTCCGCCGTCGCTGTCGCCAATTTAATCGCAGCGACGACATCTGTTTTTCTTGTATTTTTGTACGACCAATTGCTCAGCGACGTAATCGGAAATTCTTACCTGGACCTCGCGTATCCCTCTCTCAATCCCTGGGATACATCACGGATAAGTCTTCTTCTCGGATTATTGCTGCTTGCCACAGCTTCTCAGTGGATAGGGGCGTCGATTTTATCGATGACAGCCTCACGTTGGCGGATCGCCAGTCGTTCACAGGTCTATATGATCACATGTTGGGTAACGCCCGTATTTGCTCTCATAGCTTTCCCTGCATTCAGAAGCTTCTCATTTGCCGTGATGACCGTGGGACCGCTGATACTCGCTTTCAGTCAGCCATTCATCAGAGGTTACTATCGAAAGTCTTCGCAATCGGCTCGATTTGTAATTCTCTTTGGTTTGCTTGCCATACCTGCTGTGACGGCTTACCCACGCGTAGTACATATCAGCGCTGAGGCGAAAGTACGTTTTGTTGAGGATAGATTTTCTCCATCCACGGCTGCACACCCCCAGAAGCTTCTCGAGAGCCTCTCTGCTGCGCAAAACGAAATTGACCAGGCCTTACCTCTGCTACCCTGGCCTGACAGCCTAAGCTCCCTTACGGGCGCCTCTTCAGATTCGAATCTTGCCTTTACTATTTGGCAAAAGACTCAACTAGCCCAGCTTCGTTTGACATCCGCTATCGAGCTGTACGGCGCCAATAATGAACTTCTCAGTCGCTTTGCACTGAATCTTCCTGAATATACAACCGTGACGCAGTCGATGGACCACACCAACTGCGACTGGGATGTTTATGGGGAAGTTTCACCATTCGGCTCGCAGGAACGACGATTGCTTCATGCACAACGTGGCATTTGCCTCGATGACGATCAAAATACACGGTCCGGAACAATCGTAGTGCACGTGCCACTGGACTACCGCTCACTCCCATTTGGAAGCACGCCAACTCCGTATTACAGTGCGACTCAACCTGATCAAACGTTTTCAGAACCGGGTCACATTGGCGCCAATATCGACGTTGGCGTCTACGGATGGGGCCTAACGCCACTTTTCACGACTAAGCCTGATGTCTGGTCAATAAACGAGGCCATTTTTGAAAAAATATATGCGTCGCGAACACCGTTCTGGGAGCAATTAACGGCAAATAATGTTGACTCGCACGTCTATTTTTCAAACAACCGTTACGGAATTTACGCCCTCGGATTCCCCATATTGACGATTTACGATCATCTAGTACGAATTGCGGAAATCATTGCGCTTCTCGGAATAGCGTATCTGCTCTGGGTAATTCTATTGACGACGACTGGCCGACTTGTAGCTGGTAGAAATTTGTTTGGTCATGGACTGCTGCGCGAAGTCAGGACCAGCTTCTATCGAAGACTCTTTCTGGCATTTGTTATCGGTGCAGTCATCCCAATACTAACTCTAGCGATAGCTGTCCGAAACTACTCGACCACCCAGTTGCAACGGGATGCAGAGACTTATGCAGCTCGCACAGCCATCATCGCACAGCGTGTTGTTTCTGAATTACGCGACAACGTAGATATCGAGGCCCCCGCAATAACTGACGATCTCCTCGTATTTGTGAGTCAGGTCATTGACCAAGACGTGAGCGTTTTCGAAGGCTCCCGGTTAATCGCAACGAGCGAACGCGACCTCTTTGCTTCAGGACTTTTGTCGACACGTACCCCCGACGAAGTATACGAAGCGATCGCATTAACTCAGCTACCAAGCTTTGTCACGACGGGCTCCATTGGTCGGGGCGAATACCTTGTAGCCGCCGCACCTTTGCTAGCTGGCGCACGCGATTCAATTCTTACAGTGCCGTTGGCTTCCCGTCAGTATGAGATCGATCAACAAATTGATGAATTCGATCGCGGGCTCTTACTGGCAGTAATGTTGTTAATTCTGCTCGGATCGATTAGCAGTTACTACATCGCGGACAGGATTGCCAATCCAGTTAAACAACTAACGACAGCAACAAAACGGATCGCTCAAGGAAAATACGATAAGCCGATCGTAGTCAGAACAGCTGACGAACTCGATCAGCTTGTTTCCGGATTCAATCAAATGGCCAACGAGCTGGCGCGTCAGCGACGTGAGCTTGCTTATACGAATCGCCTGAAGGCCTGGGCAGAAATGGCCCGGCAGGTTGCGCATGAGATCAAGAATCCTTTAACCCCAGTTCAGCTTTCTGCTGAACATCTTCTACGGGTCCACCAGGACAAAGGGAAACCACTCGGACCGGTGCTCGAGGACTGCGTAGCCTCAATTTTGAAGCAGGTCAAAACTCTGCGACAAATATCCTCAGACTTCTCTAGCTACGGCACTTCTCCAGATATCCATAAACGTCAAACTGTGGTCGACGATATCGTGTCATCCGTTATCGATCCCTACCGCCACGGACTATCTGATTCAATCGAAATAAGAACAAAGTTCTCGACTACGCCAATTCAACTCCATGTTGATCCTGTACTAATCGCTAGGGCGATCACAAACATCGTCGAGAATGCCCTACATGCCATGCCCACAGACGGACTACTCTCGATCGAGACTACGGAATACAAGAACGTAGTCAATATTATTATTCGGGATACCGGAGTCGGATTTGATGAAGCAACGCGCCAGAAAATTTTCGAGCCCTACTTTTCAACAAAAGTAACAGGAACGGGACTCGGAATGGCTATCGCGAAACGAAACGTTGAACTGAACGGGGGTTCCATCTCCGTCAATAGCACCACCGGCACCGGCACCACAGTAACTGTGTCCTTTCCGTCTAGTTCGCTGGATCGAACGACTTGATCACGACGCAGACCGCTTTGACTCAGCAATTTCAATATCGTCACTGCGAATAGAAGCAGTTCGGCCACGGCTCAGAAAATGGCCTACTAATCCTGTCAAGAGATACGAATATGCGAGAACGACGAGCGCTATTTGCGGTTGTGCTGCAATGGCTGCAATCACTCCGGCAATCACAAGTGGCGTCATATACGACCGCTGGCGACCAGGTATCAGTAGATTGAAGCTCCTAAACCGTATCCGGCTAATCATTAGCCCCGCAGGAATCAGAATCACAACTAATGCCCCGACCGTATTAAACGGTTCTCCAAAACCACCAGGCATCGCAAAAACAGTCGCGGCCGGAACACCCGCCGCAGCAGGACTAGGCATGCCTACAAAATATCGCTTGTCATTGCCTTTTGTCTGCACATTAAAACGCGCCAATCGAACGGCCGCCGAAGTCAACCACAGAAAGGCGAGCGCCCACCCCACTTGACCGAGTGGCTCCAAGGCCCACGCGAAAACGAGAGTCGCTGGGGCAACACCAAACGAGATGATATCCGCAAGCGAATCGAACTCAACACCAAAATCACTTGTAGAACCGGTCGCGCGGGCGATCCGACCATCTAAAAGGTCTAAAACTGTTGCAATCCCTATAAATGGCGCTGCCGTAACAAAATCGCCACGCATGGAATAGACGATGCACGCCCAGCCACAAAACATATTCGCCACAGTAAATGTACTCGGCAATAGCAAAACACCCCTCCGAGAATGTCCTCGTGGCACCTGCCGACGAAACATAGCCAATACCTTGCTCATATTAGACTTCCGAGTTTTCCAATTACCGTCACGCCTCCCCGAACCGTGTCCCCCACATTTACTTTGAGATCAGACGTCGGTGGCAAGAATACATCCATCCGGGACCCGAACTTCATGATACCGAATCTCTGGCCACGAGACACAACCATGCCAGGTTTAATTCGACAAACGACCCTTCTTGCAAGCACGCCCACTACTTGGCGAAAGACTATGATCTGCCCCTCACTCTCAACGTGAATTTCTGACCTCTCATTTTCCTGGGCAGAACGCTCATTAAATGCCGCGAAAAATCGACCTGGCCTATATGTAACATCGATGACTTTGCCGCCAACGGGAGCCCTATTGATATGCACGTCAAGAGGAGAAAGAAAGATGCTTATTTGCAGCCAGTCACCAGTTGGCGCCACCGACGGTTGAGGTTCCCCAACATGCAGCACTCGACCATCAGCCGGCGACAGGACATCTCTTACACCAATGTCGCCGGGCGCTGCCCGATCAGGATCTCGGAAAAACAGACCCAGCGCGACCGCGAAAAGACTAAACAACGCAGCACCAATCCAGACATCAAACGCGACGAAAACAGCCGCAACTAACAGTGGGCAGATAATGAACGGCAGCCCGTCTCGGTCCATGCGCGTCAGGTAAGAAGTAAAGAGTTAGGAGACGGAGAGCGTTAGCTCTCGCCCGTCGCGGAATTTACGACAACCGCGGCGTTAGATACCGGCGAAGAATCCCTTCCATCTGATCCTTTACCTGCAGTTTCATCTTTTTTAGCCTAGCGGTTTCTAGTTCGTCGTCGCCAGTTGGATACGGATGACCAGTCAGCTCGAGAAGTCTGGTTTCATAAGTTTGGTGCTGCACCGAAAGACGTCGATATTCTTCATCTTGCTGCAACAAAACTTCACGTACAGCTTGGTCATTCGTCATTCTGCCTCCGAGCGGTCGAATTTCTAGAATAAAAAAGTGGCATGACGTATTTTCACAATGCGGTGGAAAAGTATCACACAGCCCTAGTCGATTCAAGACACCTACTGAGTATTACAGCATCCTCAACGGGCTGGCTGTAATAGCCTTTTCTTTGTCCAGTCTCCATAAACGCGAGACGCCGATACAATGCTCGAGCAGCTAGATTCGAGCTCCGCACCTCTAATGAAATTCGCACAACCCCAAGTTTTCTGCCTAAATTCAAAACTGCAGTCAATAGAGTAATTCCAATCCCTCGCCCTCTCCATGTTTTACTCACCGCAATACTATTGATTTGCAGGCTATCGAGAACTCTCCATACTGAGCAATATCCAACCACTCCGCGACTTTCCGACAAGGCACCCAATAAAAACGATCTCTCTGGCTGACGCAGTTCTTCCAAAAACATCTCCCTTGTCCATGGCCGCGAAAACGCTTCCAAATTGATACCCACAAGTTCGTCAATAAGGGATTCATCACCAACTCGCACAATAGTCCACTTCTCAGGCATTACTTTTTTCGTTTGGCGTGAGACTCACGGGCCAAAACAGCATCTGGGGCTCTTACATACAGCGGTTGCAGTTCCTCTGGCGTCACGGCCTCGTATTGCCCGACCGCCGCTAATCTTCCCATCACCGGCGCCAACGCTGATTCCCCAATCGCTGTAGCCACGGTCACTCCAGCCGTGGCCAACCGTGAGACTAGCAGTTCTTCGTCACGTTCTACTGCACTACCAATCACCTCTAGCAATACGCTATCATCACACCCCACCAAATCTTTGAGAAGAGCATCTAAGACGTCGGCAGGATAGCCGACGTATGGTCCGTGAATACATCTGGGCAGAATGACGCCCAAAGCAGCAGCCTCCGCCCTGTAGAGGCCAGCAAACACATGTCCTCGCTGGCCGTCCATCCAGGCAACGGTGCAGGTCTTTTGGTCAGGCACAATGGATTTCGACGACGTTGATAGCAACGTAGCTTTCTCGGTCATCCGAGCGGCGACCACTGCATCCAATGTTGGAACCGGCACAACTTTTCGGCACAGCGCAACAGCAAGACCTTGCACAGTGGCGATGCCAACTCGTAGTCCTGTAAACGAGCCTGGGCCAATTCCGACTCCGAATATATCGATATCTTCTAGACTGATTTTTCCGCGCTCTAAAACATTCTTGATATCGCCCGGAAGCCGCTCGCCATGCGTCAACGTTTGATCCCCAACCCAGTCCACGGTCTGCTCTGAAGACACCCAGATGGAAAGGCTCCCTGCCTTTGTACTGGTGTCAATGGTCAGAATAGACATTCAGTCGCGAGTTCCTTTGTTGGGTCTCTTTCATTAATGCGATGCTACCATCACTCAGATGGCTAACTCTCCGAAAAGCCTTGCCAGCGCACAAAAGAATGCTACTCCAGCAATGAAGCAGTATTTTGAAGCAAAAAGACAGCACCCAAACGCTATTGTTTTTTTTCGCATGGGCGATTTCTTCGAGATGTTTTACGAAGATGCGGTAACAGCGGCAACAGCACTTGAATTAACATTAACCTCGCGCTCTAAAGATTCCGCCGGGTCGGATATACCCATGTGTGGCGTTCCTCATCATGCCGCAGACGCCTATCTGAATCGTCTCATAAAACAGGGGTTCCGTGTTGCAATCTGCGACCAAGTTGAAGATGCAAAGAAAGCAAAGGGCCTAGTACGTCGTGATGTCGTTCGTGTGATTACCCCTGGCACACTTACAGACGCAAATTATTTAGACGCTAGAGAGCCGGCTTATGTCATGGCTTTGGCATCCAATCAAACCGCCAACCAACCAATGACCGGCCTTGCAATTGCCGATCTCTCAACTGGGGAATTTCGTGTCACCGAGATTTCAGACAGCTACATAACTCGTAATGTCATTGATGAGATTCGCGCCGTTAGTCCGAAAGAGCTCATTCTCCCCGCTGACCTCGCCGAAAAAATAGAACCAGACTTACTCCCGACCGACGTGACGATTACCACCGTTGAGTCATGGACCTTTGGCTTAGATCAAGCCTTTCGGATCCTCACAGAGCATTTCGGCACTTCTACCCTCGACTGCTTCGGTCTCACCACCGAAAGCAACCCCTCCGGCATTGCCGCGGCCGGGGCGACGCTAAATTACCTCAAAGAAACTCAACGCGGAAATCTTGATCATATCCAACGCTTAGACGTCCGTGACCGAGCAAATTATTTGACTATTGATCCAGCCACTTTCAAGCATCTTGAGATTCTCGAGGGTGCAAATGGTGATGCGACAGGCTCTCTTATCCAAGAAATAGACGAGACAAAGACACCGATGGGCGGGCGCCGGCTCCGCGCCTGGCTTGGCAGACCTCTCTGCCACCGGGAGACAATCCTCAAGCGTCTGGAATCCGTTGAAGAACTCGCAGCTGAGAATATTACACGCGAAAAACTTAGAGACGCATTATCGTCCATCTACGATCTTGAACGCCTGATAGGCCGAGTGATTCTCGGCAGCGCCGGGCCGAAAGATCTCGTTGCCTTAAAAACATCGATTAAAGTCGTACCACTAATTCGTGACCACGCAAAAATTCTTAAAGCAGCTCTAACACGGGAACTCATCGACGGAATTCATGACTTAAGTGAAGTCGAACTCGATATAGAACAGACCCTCATTGACAATCCTCCAGCAATAGTGCGAGACGGCGGCATGATCCGTGACGGAGTTGATTCCGAGCTCGACGAAACCCGAAGCCTAAGTCAAACCGCCAAGCAGTCGATCGCTGACATGGAAGCGGCGGAACGCGACAGAACCGGCATCAATTCTCTGAAAGTGAAATACAACCGGGTCTTCGGATATTACATCGAAGTATCGAAGGCAAATTTGCAGGCGGTTCCAGACGACTACCATCGCAAGCAAACCATCGCAAACGGCGAACGTTTCATAACTCCAGCCTTAAAGGAATACGAGAAAAGAGCGCTTGGCGCCGATGACAAAATGCTCCTGCGTGAATTGGAACTATTTGCTGCGCTCACAAAACGAGTTGCAGCGCAGGCGAAACACATCCAGTCCGCCGCACACGCCATTTCTACGCTTGACGTCTTGTTATCATTTTCCATTACAGCCACACATCGCAACTATTGCAAACCCGTGATAACGGCAGAATCCGAACTTAACCTTACCGATGCACGCCATCCCGTAGTTGAGCGGCGCACGGAATCATTCGTACCGAATGATTTAGCACTGAACAGCGTCAGCCAACAGCTAATCCTTCTTACCGGTCCTAACATGGGTGGAAAGTCGACCTATCTTCGGCAGACAGCAATCATCGTTTTGATGGCACACACGGGCTCATTTGTTCCAGCCAAGCAGGCGGTTATACCGGTGACGGACAGGATCTTCGCACGAGTCGGCGCATCAGATGACATTGCTCGAGGTCAATCGACTTTTATGATCGAAATGCAGGAAACAGCGCGAATATTGAACCTTGCTACGTCTAACAGCCTCGTTCTTCTGGACGAAATCGGCCGTGGAACCGCGACATTTGACGGATTGAGTCTCGCGTGGGCGGTGGCCGAACATCTCGTTACTGACAACACCAACAGACCGAAAACGCTATTCGCAACGCATTACCACGAACTTACTGAATTGGCCGGAGCACATAATGAGGTTTCCAACTACCACGTCGCCGCGAAAGAATGGAAAGACGACATAATCTTCCTGCACAAAGTAGAACCGGGAAGGTCAGACCATAGCTACGGAATTCAAGTCGCTCGCTTGGCAGGCTTGCCGGCGTCAACAATTGCCAGAGCAAAAGTTATACTCGCAGAACTTGAGGGTGATGAATTGTCCCACGCCGGCCGGCCTTCCTTCAGTAGCTGCGCTACCTCCGACCAATCTCAAATGGGCTTATTTGAGCGATCCTCCGATAAACACAACAAGGTAATCGCTCAAATTGCCGAAATAGATTTGGACCGAATTGCACCCGTTGAGGCGCTCTTACTGCTGGCGAAATTGAAGGGCGATATCTCGGACTAGACGTCATGACCAAGTCACGTTCTAAAAAAAAGCAAAGCTTCCTCAAAACCCCGGTTAGCCCGATCGAATCGACAGCAGCCCAGTCCACTGATGACCTCCTTAGACGGATGGAACATATCTCTTTTCAGGGAAGAAATCTCGCTATCGCCAGACGAATCTGGGAACGTATGATTACCGACGATGTCCTGATCTTCTTCGGAATAGCTGGTGCGCTAACGGCCGGCGGACTACGACTAACGATCGCACAACTTATCCACAGCAAAGCCTTTGATTGCATCGTTTCGACGGGTGCCAATTTGTACCATGATCTCCATGAAACCCGTGGTCGACATCATTACCTCGGCAACCCTAATGCCAACGATGCAACCTTACAAGCCGAACACATTGATCGTGTCTACGATACCTATATCGATGAGGATGAATTCGTCGACAACGACAATTGGGTGGCAGCGTTCGCGTCGACATTAGACCCTCGCCCATATACAAGCCGGGAATTCTTACACCACTTGGGAGGGTATCTCTGGGAACAAACCGGAGCCGACGGAATCTTGACAGCCGCCTACCGCCACAACATGCCAATTTTTTGTCCGGCAATCGCCGATTCGTCCCTCGGCATGGGACTTTCACAGGCGCGACATAACTCTAAGCACACTGGCCAGATCGATGTAGTCGGCGACATTATCGAATCCGCCAATCTGGTCAACAGACATCCTAAGACCGCTTCCATCGTATTGGGGGGTGGCACACCGAAGAATTTTATCAATCAGGCGAGTGTCCAAGCGGCATTCTACTCGCCGAAGATTGAAGGCCACCAATACGCTTTACAAATTGTCACCGACGTCCCGCATTTTGGCGGGGCGTCAGGATCGACGCTTGACGAAGCACAAAGCTGGGGCAAATTATCCACAGACGCAGACCAAGTCACTGTGCACGCTGACGCGACGCTTGCATTTCCATTACTTACTAGTGCACTTCTTGAATCGGCGGAGCAAGATTTGAAGAAGCGAGTTGCTCCTCAGTTTTCTAATACGTCTAAATCTATTCGAATGAATGGCTGCCGTATTCCATCCGATCAGTTTTTAGCCACTGATGACCGCGACACCTAGCCCCTTTCACTCTGCATTCCAGACACGGGACAGGCTGGTTGCTGCTGTGTAAGACAATGAATCGCACCAAGTCCAAGAACCAAATCTCCTGCATAGATGCCAACGACTTCGCGCGTCGGAAAAAGGGCCTCAAATAGCGACAGCGCTTCTCTGTCTCTTAAATCATTAAATGTCGGAACCAGTACGACATTATTCGCGATATAAAAATTCAAATAACTAGCAGGCAGTCTCATCCCATCGAAAAAGACAGCCTTTGGCATCGGGACCGAAATCACGTCGAATTCATCCCCCTTTGCATTTCTAACCTGCTGCAAACGATCAAGATTGCCTTGC
>CAZWKO010000049.1:0-11498 GCA_964634925.1 uncultured Vicinamibacteraceae bacterium | reverse complement strand
ATATTTCATTCGACCGACAGAGTACCTAGTGCCAGGCCAGAGCTATCGTGCTGGTGGCGGTGAAACCCCCCTACCGATGGAAAGTTACCATCGCGCCGTTCGTGCGATCTCGCCACAAACCGGAGATATCCGCTGGGAGTTTCCCGTCGATCCTCGGACAACATCCGGACTCATGTCGACCGCAGGTGATCTTGTTTTCGGAGGTTCTGCGGATGGATTTTTCTTCGCACTCGACGCCTTAACTGGGGAAGAATTGTGGCATAGAAATATTGGCGGACGGATCCACGCAGCACCGATGGGCTACGCAGTGAATGGCAAACAATATGTCGCTATCGCTGCCGGCAATGCGATTTTTTCATTTGCACTACCGAACTAACAGCCTGGAGTCACAAATACGCTCTTCGGTAAAAATCCAGTCACCACCTGTGTCAGGTCAACGGCTTCGGCGATACGAAAATCGACCGCGATGCTCGCTAACGAATATGCACGTGATCGGCTGAGACCGCGCTCTTCGACAAGAAAGTCCACAACCTCGATCACGGCCTTCCGGAGGGCCCGGTCAAGATCGAGGTCAATCCCCATCACGATATAGTGCGTTGCCGTCTCTGCCCATGGCGTATCAATCGCTCGATCTTTGTGCAGAACAAAACGGAAATCTCCGCTTAAAGACTGTTCAATCGCGGTACCGCTGACTTCACCGTCGCCCTGGACAGAGTGTGGATCACCAATATAGAACTGAGCACCCGTGTGGAACACTGGCAAGTACAGCTTGCTCCCCACCGTAAGGTCCTTAACATCGAGATTTCCTCCAAAAGTCCCGGGTGGACGAGACCCCTGCACTCCACTAATGAGTACTCCGGGTTGACCGACCGTTGGTGATTCAGGGGCGACAGCCATCACACCCATAAACGGTGCGAGGGGCACCTGAATCTCATCTGAAAACAGCGCAACTTCTTGACCATTAACGATGGCCGATCTGATCAAATGTTGTATCCGGGGTATTTCATACGGGGGCTCTCCGCCAGAAGGCGACCCTGGATACTCCGGGTCAAACACACCCGTCGTTGACCCAGTGGTATTCACGCCGTACGGTACGCGAGTCCGTAACGCAATAACCTCAATTTCCAACATGTCACCAGGTTCCGCCCCGTCGATATAGATTGGTCCGGTAATAAGATGAGGCCCGCGTCCTTCCCGTTGGCGGGCATCTTTCGAATTCCAGAAATCGATGACATCCTGAAGAATCTCATTAGGTGCGATGCCTAATTGTCCTAAGTGCCGTTCCGGATCCGCAGCTTGTGTACTCCCTGCATGCGTCAATGTATCGATACGAACCGTCTCGCCTGATACGATCGTCAAGACCGGAGCACGGTCAATCGGATACCAGCCCCAGACGACATTCTCCGGCGTCGCAGGCAATTCATAATCTGGAACTTGTGCCCCAATCGTATTGACCGAACTAACAAGAACGATGACCAGGATACTGACAATTGACTGAATCTGACGCATGCTGCGCATTAGACACTAAAATAGCGTAGAGAAGACAGCTAGTTGAGGAGGATGCGTGCGACGAACCCTACAACCACCGACATTTGGCTTATCCATTGCGACAGCGTTAGGTCTTCTAGCGCTAACGACGACACCGCTCAACAGCCAGCAAACCCACGCTGGTGAGTATGCCCAAGCAGACATTACCTACGGCATGCAGGTTTACGGAGAAACGTGCGTCGGCTGTCACGGCCCTGATGGGGACGCCATCGTTGGTGTCAATTTTCGTACGGGACAATTTCGGAATGCCTCCTCAGACCCAGACCTCATGGAAATTATTAGAGATGGCATCCCAGACACGGCAATGCCTCCCGGCAACTACGACCGGTCGGAGTTGACCGCCTTGGTCGCATACCTCCGAACTATGGGAGACATCGACAGCAGTAACGTCGACATTGGTGATGCAGTTCGCGGTGAAACGATCTATCGGGGGAAGGGCAACTGCGCCAGTTGCCACCGGGTCGGACCCGAAGGATCTCGCGTCGCGCCCAACCTTAGCAACATTGGCGCCATTCGAAGTGCAGGCTCCCTGGCCGAATCATTGGTCGATCCGACCGCTGCAATGCTCCCACTCAACCGAACAGTGCGAGCCGTTATGCAGGATGGAACACTTCACCTTGGGCGGCGCCTGAACGAAGATACATATACGGTCCAAATGATTAATGAGGACGAGCGCCTTGTCTCGCTCGTTAAAGACGACCTCCGCGAATACACCATCCTGACCACCTCAGCGATGCCATCATTCGCCGAGTCGCTGACTGAACAGGAACGTGCCGATGTCCTGGCGTTTCTCTTGACATTGAAAGGAATGCGCTAATGACTCGCACTTTGTTCACACTCGGACTCGTCGCCTGCTTCGCGCAACCACTGGTCGCGCAGGTAACGTTTGAACGGCTGCTTAATGCAGATGAGGAGCCTCAGAATTGGCTGACCTACTCAGGAAACTACGACAGTAATCGCCACACGGCGCTGGAACAAATCACGACAGAGAACGTTGACTCGTTAGAGTTGCAATGGGTCTTTCAAGCTCAATCACTGCAGGTCTTTCAGACAACGCCACTCGTGGTGGACGGCATCATGTACCTAACTGAAGCGCCCAATACCGTCGTTGCCCTTGATGCCGAACGAGGTCGTGTCTTCTGGCGCTATGAATACACACCTTCCAATTTATCGCGTCCCTGCTGCGGACGCGTAAATCGAGGTGTGGCTATTCTCGGTAACACACTCTTCATGGGCACCATCGACGCGAAGCTAATTGCCATCGATGCCATCAGTGGCGAGCCGATTTGGCAGACCGACGTGGCCGATCCTGAAGCTGGGTATGCACTCACCTTGTCGCCACTTATCGTCAAAGACAAAGTCATCGTTGGTATCGCGGGTGGTGAGTACGGAATTCGAGGATTTATCTCAGCCTACGACGTGAACACTGGTGAAGAAGCGTGGAAGTTTTACACCATTCCTGGCCCCGGTGAACCCGGCCACGAAACATGGCAGGATGACGACTGGATGTACGGCGGTGCGTCAGCTTGGATCACCGGTTCGTATGACCCGGATACCGACCTGATCTACTGGGGTATTGGGAACCCAGGACCTGACTGGAATCCAGAACAGCGACCGGGAGACAACCTCTATTCAGACTCGGTCGTCGCATTGAACCCGGATACCGGGGAGCTCGAATGGTACTTCCAGTTTACCCCCAATGATCCGTACGACTACGACGCAGTACAGGTACCAGTACTGATCGATTATCCCGCACAGGACGGCAGCATGTTGAAACTCATGTTGTTTGGCAACCGAAATGGATTTTTCTACATACTCGACAGAGAAACGGGGCGCTTCATTAACGGCGAACCGTACATCAACTTGAACTGGGCAGAAGGACTCGACGATGTCGGTCGGCCAATTTTTACGCCGCAACCGCCTGGCACAACCACTTATCCTGGTGTCCAGGGCGGCACCAACTGGTACTCACCATCGTATAGCCCGTCAACTCGACTGTTTTACATGTCGACGTGGGAAAACAATGGATCAAACTTCGAGGCGCAAGAGGCCGAATACGAACCGGGCCGTACATTTCTGGGCGGACGACCTGCGCCGCCAGTACCCGGAGCCGCGCTGCCAAATCTCGCACGTGGACCAATTAATACGTGGACCGAGTCCGCAGGAACTGGAGCGGTTAAAGCATTAGACCCCGCTACTGGCGAAGAACGGTGGAAATTTCCAATGACAGATGTAACCACTAGCGGCATTCTGACTACAGCAACGGATGTTTTGTTTACGGGAGGGCGAGAAGGTTATTTCCACGCGTTAGACGCGCGCAACGGCGACCTCCTCTGGAGGCAGACGCTGGGCGGCATGATCGCGAACGGCCCAATTAGTTACAGTATCGACGGCCGGCAATACGTGGCAGCGGCGTCTGGTAACGCGCTGTTCGTCTTTGCCTTGGAGGAATAGAAACTCGAGCCAAATTAAGGCTATCGCGCTGAGGCGACGACCGCGGTCAATGTGCTTCGGCTGCTAGAAAGTCAAGTGCCGCAGTAACGCCACCTGGTTGATGCGGAATTTCTGCGAGTACGAGCCCCATCTCTGTACCACCGAGCGTGCCAATCAAACTAAGGTCGTTGAAGTCCCCAAGATGTCCAATCCGAAAAATCTTTCCGGATAATTTCGACAAACCAATACCAAGTGACATATCAAAACGTTCCAGCACAACACGGAGCACCCTCTCCGCATCATGCCCCTCAGGCATCATGATCGCGGTAATCGAGGAGCTGTACTCCGCTGGATTAGCACAAAGTAACTCTAAACCCCATGCATTCACAGCGCGTCGAGTCGCCTCTGCGTGACGATGATGTCTCGCAAAGACGTGCTCTAAGCCCTGAGCCAGAAGTATCCGTAGTGCTTCGCGTAATCCATACATAAGATTGGTGGCCGGCGTGTACGGAAAAAAATTCTGCTCATTCGCTTTTAGAACTGGTTGCCAATCCCAAAAACTCTTCGCAAGTGTCGCCGATGAATGTGCGCTAAGCGCTTTTTCACTCAGTGCGTTAAAACTGAGACCAGGCGGCAGCATCAAACCTTTCTGCGATGCCCCAACCGTAACATCTACTCCCCATGCATCATGCTGGTAGTCCATCGACGCAAGTGATGAAATCGTATCGACAATCAGTAGAGCTGGGTGGTGCGCCGTATCCAGCGCACGTCGAACAGCCGCAACATCGCTTGTCACACCCGTGGACGTCTCGTTATGAACTATGCAAACAGCTTTGATCTCGTACCCCGTATCCTCCGCCAACCGTGCCTCTATCTCGGCAGCATTTACGCCGTGACGCCAATCCCCTGCCAGGAACTCGACGTTCAACCCGTAATTCACGGCAATTTGCTTCCAAAGCGTCGCAAAATGCCCAGTCTCCACCATTAGCACACGGCTCCCCGGAGACAGCGTATTAACGAGTGCAGCCTCCCACGCCCCCGTGCCAGATGCTGGAAACAGAACGAGGGGAGAACGAGTCTGCACAACTTCTCCCAAGTTCACGAGTATTTCGCGCGTCAACTCTTGGAACTCGGGACCACGATGGTCAATTGTCGGAGCCGCCATCGCCCGAAGTACGCGATCTGGCACATTTGTGGGTCCAGGAATTTGCAGAAAATGACGTCCGCTCCGCTGTTGCATGCGCAGCATCATATACTGCGCCGAATGGCGGACCTACAAACAGACTTAGAAACACGCTTGGAAGGGGACGTTCTCTTCGACAAAGTCTCGCGCGCGCTGTACTCCACGGACGCAAGCGTCTACCAAATCGAACCGATCGGTGTCGTAGTCGCTCGGTCTCGTAACGACATCCTTTCTGCGATCGAATGTGCACGAAAACACGACTGTTCCATCACGGCACGTGGAGGTGGCACCTCACAAGCCGGTCAAGCGATCGGTGCGGGGCTTCAACTCGACACCTCAAAGTATTACAACAAAGTTTTAGAGGTAAATGTCGAGGAACGGTGGGCACGCGTAGAACCCGGAATCGTGCTCGATGAACTCAACGCGCAACTCGTGCCTCACCGACTTCGATTTGCTCCAGACATCTCGACCGCCAGTCGCGCAACGATCGGTGGCATGATCTCCAACAACTCAAGTGGTGCTCGGTCCGTACTTTATGGAAAAACTATCGACCACGTATTAGACCTCCATGTCGCGCTCGCCGACGGTTCAATCGTCCATTTCAGACCGCTGGACACAGACGAACTCAATACGGTGTGCAACGAATCTTCACTTGAAGCAACGTGCTATCGAACGGTTCGTCAACTTGTTGCCCAACACAAAAAACAAATCGCTGAACGATATCCAAATATTCTTCGCCGCGTCGGCGGCTACAACCTTGATTGTTTTGTCGATCAGAACGACCCGTTTAACCTAGCCAAACTTATTGTCGGTTCTGAAGGAACACTCGGACTAATCCTAGAAGCACGAGTAAATCTCGTCCCCTTACCGAAAGCCAAAGTGGTAATGACCATTGAGTACCACAATCTACTCGATGCACTTGGTGAAACACCCTCTATTCTGTTGCACAAGCCATCAGCTGTTGAGGTTATGGATAGTTCTATCCTAGACCACACTACGGAAAACCCCGCTCTGAACAAGATGAAACAAGCCGTCATTCATACTGACTGCGGAGCCCTCCTTTGCGTTGAAATGTACGGTGACCATGTCGACGAACTAATTCCGCGACTTGATCGTCTCGAAACCGAACTCCGCAATCGAGGAATCGCCACGCACACCACTAGGGCGATCGAAACTTCTGATCAAGCACGCATTTGGAAATTGCGAGAATCCGCTCTCGGCTTGTCCATGGCGATGAAAGGTGATGCCAAAAGTATTTCTTTTGTTGAAGATACGGCCGTCGCACCTGAAAAACTTCGTGATTTTATCGATAAATTTCTCGAGATTATCCATCGCCATGGCACCACAGCCGGCATCTATGCGCACGCATCCGTCGGGTGTCTGCATGTGCGCCCCGTTGTCAACATGAAAACCTCTGCTGGTGTTGAACAATTTAAATCGATTGCGATCGAAGTCGCTGACCTCGTACTCGAGTTCGGTGGAGCACTGTCCGGTGAACATGGCGACGGCTTGGTACGAGGCCCGTTCATCGAACGCATGTTCGGAACAGAGCTATATGACGGGTTTCGAACAATCAAACGAACCTTTGACCCCGGCGGCCTTTTTAACCCAGGGAAAATTGTTGATTCGCCCCCGTTAACGTCTAATCTCCGATACGGGTCTGATTATCAGACGCCTAATCCACCGGCGGAGTTCGATCACACCGAGCACGGTGGCTTAGGGCGAGCGGTTGAAATGTGCAGCGGTGTCGGAGCATGTCGGAAGACATTGTCCGGCACTATGTGTCCATCGTATATGGTCACGCGTGACGAAACGCACTCGACACGAGGTCGTGCGAACACTCTCCGTCTTGCCATGACTGGGGCGCTCGACTTTAAGGACCCACGTGATGCAGGACTCGGTGACCGGACCGTCTACGATGTTCTGGACCTCTGTCTCGAATGTCGGGCCTGCAAAACGGAATGCCCCGTCGGTGTGGACATGGCCCGATTCAAAAGTGAATTTCTCTTCGATTACTGGAACCGTCACGGCACTCCGTTACGCGCTCGTATACTAGGTCATATTCACGATCTCTCGTCCGTCGGACACCAACTGGCCAATGTCGTCAATCCATTCCTTAGTCAACGCTGGTTTCGCAAGCTAAATGAGTATCTTCTCGGTATTGATCATCGGCGGTCACTCCCAACATGGGCACCGTTAACACTTTCTGATCAATGGGTGAACAAATCCGAGAATGCGGCTCCGAACTCACCCAACATCACTTTATTTAGAGATACGTTTACCCAATATTACGAGCCGAACATCGGCTTAGCTGCGGCCGACGTGCTGCGCAGTGCCGGATTTACCGTTGGACTCGGACCAGACGTGTGTTGCGGTCGCCCTCTAATCTCACAAGGACTTCTAGCTGAAGCACGAGAACGAGCAGAACAAACGGTACACCATCTTTTTCCAACTGCCACGGCAGGTCAACCAATCATTCTGCTTGAACCAAGTTGTCTGTCATCACTCGTCGATGACATCCCATCTCTATTGAGTGGAACCGCACAGCAACACGCAAAGACCGTTGCGCAGTCCTGTGTACTCTTCGAAGACTTCGTTGAGCGGTCACTCCAAAGTGGTCAGTCTTCGCTTACTCTCGCTTCCGGACCTGCTGAAATCGTCCTTCACGGACATTGCCATCAAAAGTCACTAGGACTCGTACCGCCTGCCAAAGCTTTACTCGATCGTATTCCCGATGCTCAAATTACCGAATTGGACTCGGGGTGTTGTGGCATGGCCGGCTCATTCGGCTACACCCGAGAACATTTCGATGTGTCCAAACAAATTGGAGAACGTCGACTGCTACCAGCGGCAAGAAAATTAGCACCCAACAGCGTGCTCGTCGCCGCGGGGACCTCGTGTCGTCATCAAGTACATGATTTGACCAATGCCGACGCGATCCATCCTGCAGTTCTGCTGCATTCACTACTTCAATAAGTACCACTCCCAGAACGAACCGTCGCGTCTGTATGAGAGACCGCACTTGACGCCTTTGGATATTGCGATCCACACTGCGCAGGTTACGATGCCTATCTACGAGTACCGCTGTCGTGGCTGCCAGCATGAATTTGAAGCGGTCATACTTCCAAACGGAAAACCTGCTGCCTGTCCAGAGTGCCGGAAAAGCGACCTTGAAAGATTAATTTCGCAGTTCGCCGTTAGTTCCGATGGGACACGGGCGAGCAATCTGCAGTCTGCCCGTAAACAGGCGTCAAAAATCAGGCGTGACAAAGAAGTAGCCGACCATGAAGCAATTCATCACCACCACCACTAAGTAAAAATAACCTTTGCCACTTAAGATTCCTGCCGGGGCTTTTGAATCACGAACTGGAACTTAATGTTTTCGGTCGGCTGAACTATAGTTTTCAATAATTGTTATACAGCGAAGACGCATTATTAATAAACTTAATACTGGTCGGGTTTTTCAGCCGAGAAACTTGCGCCAGAGCCCTGCGGTACTTGATACTCTTTAGCTCCACACCAAGCGAAAGTCTTTGGTGCTCCGATCGAATGACGCTACAGATTCACGGGTAGTAGCGTTTTACTGTGAGTTAATGGCCTTAGAAATTAGGCTCAGGTTATTTGTAATAAGTAATGCATTCAAACGACCACAAATCTTCTAGTCAAGAAACGGCACGACGAGTTAAATACATCCGTCGACTCGACCAAGTTCCGCAATTGAGTGAGGACTTGAGGCAACGTTTAGAACCTGTTTCAAACGAATATGTTTTTCGAGTCAATGACTACTATCTTGGCCTGATTGACTGGGACGACCCCGAAGATCCCATTAAACAGCTGATCATTCCCCGTGAAGAGGAACTTAACGACTGGGGTCAACTAGACGCAAGTAATGAAGGTGCCATCACAGTCGGTCGTGGCGTTCAGCACAAGTACACAGACACGGTTCTCCTGTTATGCAACGAAGTCTGTGGTGCATATTGCCGATATTGCTTCCGCAAACGGCTTTTTATGGACGACAACGACGAAGTCACGAACGATGTCAGCGAAGGACTTCGCTATATTGCAGACCATCCAGAAGTAACCAACGTCCTTCTGACTGGCGGCGACCCGCTGTTAATGAGCACTCGACGCCTAGTTGAAATTTTCGATGCGTTACGTGAAATCGAGCACGTAAAGATTATTCGTATCGGATCAAAAATGCCCGCATTCGATCCGTGGCGTGTCACGAGGGATGCTGAACTTCAGGCCGCATTTCGTAAATACTCAACTGCTCAACAACGTATCTATCTGATGGCCCACTTTGACCATCCCCGTGAACTTACAAAAGAAGCCATCGAAGGTATTGATGTCTGCCTCAAAAATGGTTTGATCTGCGTGAATCAATGCCCGTTGATTAAAGGCGTAAACGATGACCCGTACGTTTTAGCCGAACTGTATTCGACCCTGTCGTATATTGGCTGTTCGCCGTACTACCTTTTCCAAGGACGCCCAACGGCTGGAAACGAACCCTACGAAGTATCAATAGTAGAAGGATGGCATATCTTCCAACAGGCACTTCGGCAAGGCTCTGGTCTCGCCCGGCGCGCGCGATTTTGCATGTCGCACGAAACTGGAAAAATTGAAATCCTTGCCATCGACAGCGAGCGGGTCTATCTGCGTTACCACCAAGCGAAAGATCTCGATGACCTTGGACGGTTCTTCGTTCGCCGACGTGATGACCAGGCCTACTGGCTCGACCAACTGCAACCGCTTGAATCAGCGGTCTACTGACACTTGTCGGATGGTATAAGCGCACCTACTTTCTCTGTGACACAAGAGTTACTGAAGCAGGTCAAACAGCCGACTGTACTTTAGGATTAAACTACGACCGGAACCGTCAGGGACAAAGTCACCAAGCCCCTCTGTGTCGTTATAAACGAGAAAAAATCCTGTATTCGCAGCCTGCAACCAACCCAAGCGGAGGTTGACCGACCAGAGGTCAACGCTATCGTTGTACTGCACTAACCCTTGTGCGAAAACACGCGTTGAAAAATTATAAGCAACGCGACTGGACGCAAGGTTGGCAACAACAGCTCCCATCGGTAAATCGATGTAATTACGAGTCCAACTAAACCTTGCATTAAGGGTTTCACCTCGTCGAAAGCCCGCTGTTGGACCATACTGCAACAAATGTCCGCCAAAAAACCCGCTCTTCTGCAGACGAACACCAACCGTTCCTGGTGCCGAGTTGTCAGAGTTGTAATTCAAACTTAGCTCGTGCCAATCATAAGAACCAGGCAAGACCGGCACACCTGAAATCGTGAACTCACGTGTTACGCCTTCCTTTCGAACGTTCCACGCCGTTATTGCTGTAGAACTATCATCAAATTCCCAAAAGTTATCCATGTGCACTAACGAGGTCTCAATAAATCCAGTATCGATGTCCCAAAAACGATTAAAAGTGATGTGCGGACGCATCTCTTGAACCTTAAAAAATTCCTCTGGACGCCACGTGTAGAACACACCTCCGTCCAACTTCTTGAAACCCCGTCGACGGACAAATCCAACCTCAGGATTAAAGTTTTTTCCCATTTCCATAAAGCCGCCACGTACCCGCCACGCCTGCGCGTTGTAATCGACCGCCATGTCGTAAGCATGATCCTGATTTCGACGACCTGGTGTTTCAGTTTTTGATGCAAAACCTGAGACCAAGCCGTTTTGTCCGAACCCCAAGCGGCCATCAAGCGCATACGTACGGTTGTGGTTGCGACTTCCTGCAAAACGACCCGTGGCTAGGCGTTGCACAAACAAGCCCCCAACACTTGACCGATTTGGAAGATCGTGTCGAAGGCGGGCAACGGTAAAGTTATTCGCCGGAGTCAACCCATTGACTTCTTCGGTCTGCATATTGAGCAAACCGACCGTAATGTCGTCGGTTACCTTCCCAGAAAGGCGCGCACCTCCAACAATCGGAATAGCTTGCCCTTGTGGTCCGATACCGATGCGACGACTAAAGAACAACTCTGTCTGACCGGGATCATTAAACGCAGCCCCTCCACTATTCGTCACGGTAAATGCCCCGGCATTTTCCAAGAAAAAGGGTCGCTTCTCAGGGAAAAAAAGATTGAATCGATCGAGGTTGACCTGTTCATCATCAACCTCCACTTGAGCAAAATCTGTGTTGTACGTCAGGTCAAGGGTTAACCCTGAAGTCACCCCATACTTAAAGTCGCCGCCAACATCACCCAAGAATTTCAGCTCTTGAGAACCGTCGCCGTGCCTTCTGATAGATTCCCCAACGACGTATGGTGTTAACTGGGCCGTCCGCCAGAGACCCTCTGGAGCCTCAAGCCCC
>CAZWKO010000048.1:0-11535 GCA_964634925.1 uncultured Vicinamibacteraceae bacterium | reverse complement strand
TCATCCCGCCCAGTATTTGCATTTCTCGATTGGCTTGCCGCTAGACCAGATAAAGATCAGCCTATTCAGGCCATCGCACTGATCGGGGCTTACTCAATGGTCACAGGCTATTTCAATTGGGCCTTGAGTGTCGTGGCATCTGCACTATTTGTTCCGTTTATCGCGCGTCGAAACCCAAAGGCGGATATCCGCGTAATCATCGCTGCAGCATATCTTGGTCTCGGCACCGTGTGGCATGGTGGACTATCAGGATCAGCACCACTTATTCTTGCCACGCCCGGAAACCCACTCCTTGAGCCTTCAAGCGGTCCACCGATCATCGACCGACTCATCCCGGTTACCGAAAGTCTCTTTATCCCATTTAATCTGATTTATATCAGTGTGATTTTTTGCCTTGCGTTAGCTACCGTTGTAATTCTTCACCCTCGAAAAAACGCACAAACTCTCACCAGCGATGAGATTGAGAGAATGCTTCCAAAACTACCTGAGGAAAAACCAGCTACAGCTCCGGCGACCCGCATGGAATCATTCCGTGGCTGGATATTTCTGGCAGCGATCCTTATTGGCTATCCATTGGGGTACTCAATGGTAACAAGAGGTTTTGGAGCGACCTGGACGATTAATGCCTACAATGCTGTCTTTCTTGTCTCCGCATTGCTTCTTCAAGGGCGACCTTCCAACTTAGTTCAAGCCTTTTCAAATGGTGCGCGAACCGCCTCCGGGGTCATCCTTCAGTTCCCCTTCTACGCCGGTATTTTTGGCGTGATCAACAACACCGGTCTTGGCAGTTGGCTGGGAGATCTGTTTGTCACCTTTGCCACAACAGAAACCTATCCGCTTGTGGTGTATTTCTACTCAGGATTCATGAATATCTTTGTACCGTCAGCAGGCTCAAAATGGCTCATCGAAGCGCCATACCTGCTACCGGCGGCAAAAGAACTCGGTGTATCAGCGACAACTACGGTTCTAGCGTACGCCTATGGCGACTCGACAACAAACCTCATTCAACCGTTTTGGGCGATACCTATCCTGACAGTAACGAGACTAAAATTTGGCGACGTCCTAGGATACACCGGCATTGTGGCCATCGTCTGCATGATCATAAGCGTCATCGCGATGCTACTAATTCCACCGAACCTCTAAGCTAATTTGCCTGACGATCGAGAATCACTTCGATCTCATCCATAACACGATCCATACGGGAAATGAGCGCGTCGTATGGCGCATCCGTTGCCAGGTCGATGCCATATTCTTGAAGTAGTTCATACGCATAGCGTGACCCGCCCGCAGACAAAACCGCCAAGTAGTCATCGCGCGCTTGCTGGTCACCAGTCAGGAACCGTTCAGCGAACATCGTCCCCCCTGCGATCGAAGTTGCGTACTGAAAGACATAAAAGTTCCGATAAAAGTGGGGGATAAAAGCCCATTCAATCGCATAGGCAGGATCATACGTCAGCACACCAGTGTCCGAACCATGGTACTGCCGCACCAACTGCTCATAAACCTCACTCATCCTATCGCCGGTAAGCGCCTCGCCTTGTTCAACGAGCTCATGTATCTTCAACTCAAATTCAGCAAACATCACTTGCCGAAAAAATGTTCCACGGACTGCCTCAAGTGCCGTGCCGAGATAAAACAGACGCTCATTGTCAGAAATATCCTGCGCAAGCATATGCTCCTGCAGCAGCACTTCATTAGTGGTCGACGCAATTTCGGCCGTAAAAGTAGCGTAACTTGATGTTTCGTACGGGTTGGCCCGTTTCGACAACATCGTGTGAATCGCATGTCCCCATTCATGGGCAAATGTTGAGACGTCTTCGTATTCACCGTTGAAATTCAGCAGTAGGTATGGATGAACGTCATAGATCGCCCCATACATATACGCGCCTGGAGCCTTGCCCTGCTGCGGATAAACGTGCATCCAATCACCCGAAAATCCGGTCTGCAGCATAGACACATAATCGTCACCAAGCGGTTCCGCGGACGCAAGCGATAGAGTCTTCGCTTCATCAAGGTCGAACGAGCGACTCGATGCAACCAATGTTGGATAGATATCGTAATAATGGAGGTCCTCAAGACCGAGCATCCTCTGACGCAAACGAAAATAGCGATGCAGGGACGGCAGGTGTCGATGTGCGGCATCAATCAACTTACGATACACCTCAGTTGGAATATTGGCGCCGGCCAGTGCGGCGTCGAGCGCCGAATCATATTTCCGTGCCGTAGCTTCAAACACATGCGCTTTGACGTGGGTATCCAGAGTTTGACCAAGCGTCGATTCGTAAGATTTCCATGCTTGCCAATAGGCATCGAAAACCAACTTTCGATCACTCCGGTTCTGTGAAGCTCGATGCTTACCGTATGCCGCCTGATCAAGTCGCACAGTCTCACCAGAGGAAAGCGTAATAGTTGGGAAGGGCATATCCGAACTCGACAACATTGCAAAGATGCGCTCAGGACCCTGTCGCATCGAGCTCGTCCCCGCAATAATCGACTCAGCTTCGTCCGATAGCGTGTGCGGCTCCTGTCGTAGCGTGTTTCGTACGTTAAACGCATGCTTGGCCAACCGTGGTTCTCTGCTGAGATACTGTTCAATGACGGAAGACCCCACACTCAGTAGCTCTGGAGGCACAAAACTAACCGCTTGTTCAAGTTGGGATAACAATAATGCAGCTTCGCCACGACGCTCCTGCGCGGCGGAAAGCCGACGATCTTCATCGGCTTCAAGAAATGCGTAGACGTAAAGTCGAACGACGTCTTTCTCGGTTTGGCTAATCGCATCAAGCGCGTCCGCCAGTGCTCCCGCGCTTTCTCCAAGACGACCTTTAAAAACCTCTAGTTCGGCCACACGTCCATCAAGTTCATTTTTCTCGCGCTGCCACGCATCAAGACTTTCGTAAATCTCGGCAAGATTCCATTCAACTTGTGGTGGTGCGTTATCCGTTGTCTGAGCGATTGTTGATGTACTCATAATCAAAACTGCGCTGCTCGCAGCGAGCCACCGGCACTTACTTGCACTCAGGCTCATCAGCGACCTCCTCCAAAAAACAAAGTTAAATAATTTACGCAACAGCAAGTTGCCGTAACACGTAAGGCAAGATTCCACCGTGATGGTAGTAGTTCAGTTCTTCTGGAGTATCAATCCGAACAGTTACGACAAAATCTGTGACCGTTCCATCTTCACCCGTTGCCACAACTCGAAGGTCACTTCGCGGCGTAAGATTCTTGCCAATCCCCGCTAAGGAAAATGACTCTTTCCCCGTCAAACCAAGCGTCGTCGCGGTGACACCTTCCTCAAACACAAGAGGCAATACACCCATAAACACCAAATTACTTCTGTGGATACGTTCAAAGCTCTCGGCAATCACCGCACGGACACCAAGCAACATGGTCCCCTTGGCAGCCCAATCACGAGACGACCCGGAGCCGTATTCCTTACCAGCGATAACGATCAAGGGAGTTCCTTCTTGTTTGTAACGCATGCCAGCATCGTAGACCGTCATCTCGTCGCCGGCGGGCTGGTACCTCGTCCAACCGCCTTCCGTTCCCGGGGCAAGTTGGTTGCGGAGCCGAATGTTGGCAAAAGTACCACGCATCATCACTTCGTGGTTGCCACGCCGGCTTCCAAAAGAATTGAAATTTTCCGGGTCCACACCTCTGGACACGAGATACTGTCCAGCGGGACCGTCTGGCGGTATAGCGCCTGCCGGGGAAATATGGTCGGTCGTCACACTGTCACCGAGTAACGCAAGAACCCGTGCACCCGTTATATCAGTGGGATGAATGGGATCTGCGGTCATGCCATCAAAAAAAGGTGGGTTCTGGACATATGTTGAATCGGATGTCCATAAAAATTGTTCGCCCGTCGGCGCGGCAAGGTCCTGCCAACGTTCATCACCGTCAAAAACACTGCCATATTTTTCAATAAACTGGTTGGTCTTCACGGCCGCACTCATTGCCTCCTGCACTTCTTTTGAAGAAGGCCATAGATCTTTTAGGAACACGTCGTGCCCTGCCACATCCGTACCAAGTGGCTCTGTAGTTAAATCCGTCGTCATACGACCCGCGAGCGCATACGCAACCACGAGTGGAGGTGAAGCAAGATAATTGGCGCGGACAAGTGACTGGACTCGTCCCTCAAAATTTCTATTTCCACTCAACACAGACGTGACAACCAAGTCTCGCTGTTGAATTGCTGCAGCGACGTCTTCCGGTAACGGGCCACTGTTACCAATACACGTCGTGCAGCCGTACCCAACGAGCCCGAAACCGAGCGAAGCAAGCGGTTCGAGTAAACCTGCAGCAGTCAGATATTCGGTCACTACCATGGAACCTGGAGCCAAACTGGTTTTAACCCAAGGCTTAGGCTTCAATCCATAAGCCATCGCCTTCTGAGCCACAAGCCCAGCAGCGATCATCACGCTTGGATTGGACGTATTCGTGCAACTGGTAATAGCGGCAATCACAACCGCGCCATCCTCTAGTTCGGATCCAGAGTCAGCGACCGTGTCACCCTTCTGTGTTGGCACACTCCGCCCCTTTGATAAATCGTCCAACACCGACTCAAAGCCTTCCTTAGCCTTGTGCAAAGGCACACGATCCTGCGGACGCTTTGGACCCGCAATACTGGGCTCAACCGTAGTCAGATCGAGCTGAATGATGTCGCTATAAAGCGGTTGATCTCCTCCAGACCCAAAAAGCCCCTGAGCTTTAGCGTACGCCTCAACTAAACGCGTTTGTGAATCATCCCGCCCTGTTAAATGCAGATAATCAAGCGTCATCTGATCAATTGGACAAACCGCAACAGTCGATCCATATTCCGGAGACATATTCCCAAGCGTCGCACGATCCGCCACCGTTAATGACGACAAACCCTCCCCAAAAAATTCGACAAACTTCCCGACGGCACCATATTGCCGAAGCTGTTCGGTGATCGTTAGGACGAGGTCTGTCGCTGTCGTGCCCTCCGGAAGCCTTCCGGAAAGCTGGAATCCTATTACTTCCGGAATAAGCATTGATATCGGTTGGCCGAGCATGGCAGCTTCCGCTTCAATACCACCTACGCCCCAACCGACCACCCCAAGTCCATTGACCATCGTGGTATGCGAATCTGTACCTACCAAAGTGTCGGGGTACGCCACCGTTGAACCATCAGCAGTGCCTTCGCAAACAACGCGCGCCAAGTACTCAACGTTAATTTGGTGAACAATGCCGGTATCGGGAGGTACGACTCGAAAATTATCAAATGCTTCTTGTCCCCATTTAAGGAACGAATACCGCTCTCGATTACGCGAAAACTCAAGCTGCGCATTCAACTCGAACGCATTCGCAACACCGAAATGATCCACTTGTACCGAGTGGTCAATCACCAGTTCGGCCGGCTGTAATGGGTTCACACGACCGGCATCTCCACCAAGCCGAACGACCCCATCCCGCATTGCTGCCAAGTCGACAACAGCCGGCACACCAGTAAAGTCCTGCAGAAGGACCCTTGCCGGCATGAAAGCAATTTCCTTGGTGATACCGGGTTTCCAGCGAGCAAGTGCCTCAATGTCACCAGCCTTGACCGAAATCCCATCTTCTCGACGGAGCATATTTTCAAGCAAGATTTTCAGGGAGTACGGCAAGCGCCCCACGTCCGGATAGCCTGATTCCTCTAGCTTTTTGAGACTAAATATTGCGACGTCACGACCGACATCGATTGATAAAGACTGCCTAGTATTAAAAGAATTTGTACTCATAAGTTCAAGAATGGCTACGATATATGAAACCTCAATGTTCTTTCACCACTGGCCCCTGACGCAAGCCACTTCCAATATTCACTCTCATATCTTGTCATGATCGGACCACGACTCGGAGCACACTTATCCGTCGCCGGTGGAATCACGCGCGCTATCGATCGCGCCGAAGCCACTGGCTGTGAATCGTTACAAATTTTTACAAAAAATTCGAATCAATGGCGGAGTCGGCCTCTTGACGACAAAGACATTGATGAGTTTAAAAAGCGTACTGCCAGTCTGAATCTTCCGGTTGTATCGCATGCCAGCTATCTTATTAATCTTGCTGCCCCAGATAAGACACTCCGAGAAAAATCGATTGCGGCCTTAGAAGATGAGCTCGATCGTGGCGATCAACTTGGTCTTGACGGGGTTGTTCTCCACCCTGGCGCGTACACTACAAGCACAGAGACCGATGGCATAAAGCGTATTGCCGAAGGCATCGCCACAGCTCAATCACGGCAATCCGGCTCAACGCTCCTGCTATTGGAACACACCGCGGGCCAAGGCACGATGCTGGGACATCGATTTGAACAGCTACGTGCCATGGTCGATCAACTAAACGACGCGTCGCAGGTGGCATTCTGTCTTGACACCTGCCACCTTGTAGCCGCCGGATACGACATTATTTCGGAAGCCGGCTACGAGCAGGTCTTTACCGAATTCGACAAAATACTGGGGTTGGACCGCCTCACTGTATTTCACCTTAACGACTCAAAAAAACCGCTCGGCAGCCGCGTGGACAGGCATGACGGGATTGGCCAGGGCCACCTCGGCACCGAGCCATTCAAACGTCTGGTCCAAGACAGTAGATTCAGACATTTACCCATGGTGCTTGAAACCCCCAAAGAAGGCGGAGGACGTCCGTCCGATATTACTGCTGACCCATTGGATGTCGACAATCTTTCGTTGTTAAGACGATTCCGCGATGAAAGCTGACAGAACTTCGGTTAAAGACGGCGTTGGACTGCTAGAATCGATGGACATGCCTAGCCTATCCATCCGTCGGCTTCAAATGTTGGCCCTGTTCACTGTGTTCGTTTTAGTGCCGGTCGCGGTTGTCGCCCAAGACTACGAAACAGAAATTAATGCGTGGCGCACTGACAGAGAAACCAGACTGATCGCTGAAGATGGCTGGCTTACCGTCGCAGGATTGTTCTTTTTGACTGAAGGAACTAGTTCGTTTGGAACATCTCCCTTGAACGACATCGTCCTGACTAGTGGACCAGAAATGGCTGGACTGTTTAAGTTGCGCGATGGCTCTATCTCGGTCGAAGCTATCAAAGGCCAGACTCTTTCCGTCGATGGAAATGATGTCAGTTCCGCAATACTATGGCCATTCGAAGGCAATGATCCACCGACCGTAACCATCGGTGCACTAACCCTGTTTGGACACTACAGTGGAGATCGCCTCGCTATCAGAATGCGAGACCGCGACAGTGAGATCAGGCGTAATTTTGCCGGTCTTCGCTGGTTCCCCGCAGACGAGTCTTACCGTGTGCGTGGCATATTTATTCCGCACGAAGAACCTCGCGTCATTGAACTGCCCAACATCTTGGGGGACGTGGAAACCTTCCGGAGTAGCGGCTCCGTAAAACTCGTAGTGCATGATCAAGAACTCAACATGACAACAATTGATTCAGGCAATCGATTGTGGTTCATTTTTCGCGACCTCACCAGCGGAAAAGAAACCTATCCTGCTGCGCGATTCTTATATGCTCCCGCTCCGCAGAACGGCTCAACAATCGTTGATTTCAATCAGGCATACAACCCACCGTGTGCGTTTAACCCGCATACGACGTGTCCATTACCACCGCTTGAAAATCGCCTGCCTATTCGTGTGGAAGCCGGGGAACTGGACTATCACGGAAGTCACTAATTAGTTGGACCCAACGCTGGTCAGCGTGGTCGAGCGTACAAGTCGATAATACCCCCGAGACGCAACGCTTCAAGTGGCGCACGCGTTATTGAACTTACCCAACCAGACCGATCATTTCTATCGGTAACGGGTGTTTCCCATGCTAACACTTCAAAACCAGCCGCCTGAACAAGAGTAGTCAACGTTGCCGGCGTAAAAAACCAAAGGTGGTGCAGCGCACCGTAATGCTTCCAACTGTGACCTTTTAGCCCCATACAACTTTGCAAACTCTTGAGCCGCATACTCAATCCTGCGATATTTGGCACCCCGATGAGGAGCACACCGCCATCAGTAACCAAGCTTCGCGCACGCTGTAGCTCAACAAGCGGGTTTTGCGTGTGCTCCAACACATGATTAAACCGAATGGCCGAAAACTGCTCTGTGGTAAACGTAAGGCCTGACAGCTTCCCTTCCCAAACCCTGACACCACTCTTGCGGACCGAATCCGTCACTGCAACATCAGTACCGGCACCCTCCCAACCTTGTCCTTCCGCATATTTCAAAAACGCTCCCGCGCCACAACCAACATCAAGCACAGAAGTCGCCTCTCCTGACACATACCTCTCAAGTCGAGACAACTGCCGCATGAATATACGGGCGCGAGTAACGTCAATATTGCGATGATCGTCAGGGTGATATGACTCGTTATATACAGCTTCAGCAAGTTGATCGAACAGAGGTCGGGGATGCTGAAATTCAAGCCGACACACCTGGCATCTCGCCAGGTGAAATCCTTGAAAATCAATACCGAACAACTCAGGCTCGCACTGACAAAGTGGACAGATGACTGGCTCTCTATCAGGAAGAGCGGCATCGACGACGTCACGAGATTGGCCGAAGAGCGAATCCACCACACCTCTATGCTCTCACGTTCCTATGGTAGGGTGCTCTACATGGCCAATCAGCTCACACGACAAGATGTAAACCGTATTGCCGAACTAGCACACCTTCAACTCAGTAACGAAGAAGCTGAATTATTCACCCGTCAATTGAGCGATATCCTACGATACGCCGAACGGCTACAGGAAGTTGATACAACGACTGTTGAGACAAACGACGACAAGAATGAATCCGTCGATCAGCGACGAAAGGACCAACTCCGCCCGTCACTTTCGCGAGACGACACCCTTAAAAATGCGCCAGACAGCACAAAGCTAACCGACCAAGAACACGGTGGCTACTTCCGCGTTCCGCGCGTCATTGGATAGAACAACATATGTCAAACTCAAAATCAGTCCTTGACTGGAACATTCTCGATATTCGAGATACTGTCCGCTCTGGTGATATTTCAGCGGTCGAAGTCTGCCAAACCAGACTTGATCACATTGCCAACCACGACCATATTTACAATGTCATGACTGCCGTGTTTCAAGACGAAGCACTTGAACAGGCAGCAGCCGTCGATCGACTCTCGCATACTGAAAAGTCAGCTCGTCCTCTTCTTGGTGTACCCATAACAATAAAAGACGTGATTTGTTCACGCGGCCAAAAAACCACTGCTGCGTCACGCATCCTCAAAGACTTTTGCCCCCCGTATGACGCTACTGTCGTTGGGCACCTCAAACAGGCTGGAGCCATTATTATCGGCAAGACTAATTGCGACGAGTTCGCGATGGGCTCATCAACGGAACACTCAGCTTACGGTGCGACCAAAAATCCTTGGGATATTGAACGGTCGCCGGGTGGCTCTAGTGGTGGTGCAGCCGCAGCAGTTGCCGCTCAGTTTGCACCTGTATCGATCGGGACCGACACGGGTGGATCCATTCGCCAACCTGCAGCCTTCTGTGGTGTGGTTGGGTTGAAACCGACTTACGGACGTGTTTCTCGCTATGGTCTTTTAGCATTCGCCTCGTCATTTGATCAGATAGGACCACTAACCAATTCTGTCGAAGACGCCGCACTCACGCTGCAAGTAATCGCTGGGATTGACGCGGCCGATGCGACATCTGTCGGCCAACCTGTACCTGACTACCGCGAAGGCTTGACTAGCACCATCCGTGGAACCCGCATTGGCGTGCCGCGCATCATGTTTGAGCACGATGATGCGAGTATCGACAACGATATTCTCCGCGCATATGAGGCAGCGCTTGATATTTTCAGGTCAGCCGGAGCAGAACTTGTCGACATCGTGTTGCCCCACGCCGCTCATGCTGTTCCTACGTATTACCTTGTAGCGCCTGCAGAAGCCAGTTCAAACCTCGCCCGATACGACGGCGTCCGCTACGGTCTCAGAGCACCCCTTGATGCAGCCGATGATACTGAAAAAGAACTCGACGTAATGTACGATCGGACAAGAAACACTGGCTTTGGATCTGAAGTAAAGCGACGGATCATGCTCGGCACCTACGCATTGAGCGCTGGCTATTACGACGCCTACTATGGCAAAGCACAACAAGTGCGCTCACTGATACGACTCGACTATGACAACGTCTTCAACGGTAAGAACCATACAGCTGTTGATGTCGTAGCAATGCCGACTACACCGACTGCCGCTTTCAAACTTGGCGAACATGAGGAAGACCCGCTAACGATGTATCTGGGTGACATCTTTACGGTCAGCGCCAATCTAACTGGCCTTCCGGCACTTAGTATTCCTGCCGGGTTTTCCACTGAACAGCTTCCCATCGGATTGCAATTAATCGGACGAGCATTCAACGAAGGTTTCTTGCTTAAGCTCGGACATGTTTACGAGCAGGCGACGCCATGGCACGATAGCCGACCAGTGTTAGGCACCTAAAATCAAAAAAAGCAAGTCAGGCTCCACTACACCATACGGTAATTGTTAATTGCTACTACCGGACTGCTCAAGAAGCTCTGGAGTTCGAAGCTGGTCCGCCCCGCCACGTGGTGCATCTGGCGGTAAATATTCAACAGTTTCACCCTGGTCGTCCATCAGGTCTACGAGATTTCGATGAACAAGAGAAGTTCGACTAATCTTGCGAAGCTTTGAAAATCCCGCGACCACACAAAATCCAACAAATAGTGTTAGCAAAAATCCCGTGGAAACAAGCAAGCCCATTAGGGTTTGTATAGCGCCGCCAGTTACGACCGAGGCATCAGGCATTACGATGTTCCCCCAGGAGCGGACTTAGGCTCGGGTAGCTCGTAGTAAATTTTCTGAAAATCAACTTCGCGCATGGCAATGCGCTCAAGCTTGCTATTCAGCGACGGTCGAACACCCGTTTCAGGGTTCGGTGCCAACTCCGGGAGGCGCGGCACCGCACCTCTCCTGAGCTGTTTTGCACGCTGTGCTGCGACATCAACATATAAAAATCGACTGTCGATCGCAGCAGGTGGTTCTCGGTCAAAATCCGGTGTGACTTCTGTTACCACGTCGGACGCATCGGCATCTGTTTCTGTATTGCCTACTTTGCTCAAATCCTCTTCACTCATATCCCACTAGAATACGCGAAGAGAGCGGTCTCTGTCACAGACGGTTTTCTTCTCTCTTCTTACAGATACCGCTTCAAACCACTCACCGTTCAAAATATAGTAGGCGGGCTGTCCAGCCATGTACAAAACAATCCCACCCATTTCATCTGCAATGGGTACTACTGACCTGGCATCGAGGTTGGATTGCCAAGGGTGCGCACAATCGACTGACATCAAGCCCTCCCTCATCTAGTTCGTCTGGACCTGCATACGTTGCTGTTGGGAATTCGGCGGCCAAGCTTGCAGCCACCTCCTAGATAGAATTTCCGGTAATCGCTGGAATTCTCTAGCTTGATGCACTCGAGAGTTTCGGCCATAACTCGCCTCGTGGCTGTTCTCGGATATCGCGCAGTCACATTTATAAATTGCTCTAACGTCATAGTGTCCTTAACCCGTCGTTCTTAAATA
>CAZWKO010000047.1:0-11560 GCA_964634925.1 uncultured Vicinamibacteraceae bacterium | reverse complement strand
CATCCCGATCATTTGCCTCAATGAAATATCCCGCCGCGGTATTTAATTTGAAAAAGTGGGGCTGTTCTTGGTGGCGCAACTAACTTTTAATCAATGGGTCGAAGGTTCAAATCCTTCCCGGCTCACCATTTTCCTCAGGAAAAACGCAGATCGCGGTATTTAATTCTAAAAAGATCGCGTCGGGCTACCACGGGTGCTAAATCGCCGCCGACAACCACAAGCCCAACGCCGTGCCGGTGCCTGCGCCGAGCGCATAACACGCCATTGCCTGCCAACCCTCGGCACGGCTCGCGGATCGGGCGTTCAGCCACCACACGCCTGACAAGACGGTCGCCACGACAATCGCCAGCGGCCGCGCCTCGGCCAGTAGCGTCGTGTTCCAACTCACGAGCGTGACGATTGCCACGCCGCGCAGATAAATATCGATCAGCGCCGTCATGGTTTGACCGGCGTGACAAAGCGCCTGACGATGAACGTCACCACAAGCAAAACCGTGCTGACGGTCGTGACGAGCGCATCAGGATCGAGCTGTAGACCGTAGTGCGCACAGACGGCGACGAGCACCGACGCGACGGCCCCATAGATCCCGGCTCACCATTTAGACGTTCCCTCCAGAGAAAACCGAACAACAGCAAAGACTCTTGAAGCCGACTTTCATATAATGAGCGGTCACAGGAGGGCGCGAACCGTCTAGCCTGACCACTATGCGAATGAACGCTATTGAAAAAATGTTCAAGGTTTATTTAAGGAGACAGGCATGAAGAAGGCGATCCTCGGTCTATTTATCAGCGTGAGCCTCACCGGCGTCGCAAGCGCCCAAGACGCACCACCACCACCCTGCGGCCCGAAAGGCGACCTCCCACCATCACTTTCGACAAACGTCGCCGCGGATTCACGGTGTTTTGAAATCAGGATGTACACCGCAAATACGATGCGGAACGGTGGTGGCGATTATGCCCTTGCCATCGACGAGCTTCATCAGCGGTTTCGTGAAGAGGAAGTAGCTATATTTGAAAAGCACGGTGCGGAATTCATCGCGGCGTGGCAGCGACTCGATGATCCAGAGACACTGGTCTGGATGTTGGCCTATCGTGATCGGGCCCATCGTACAGAAGTCTGGCAGGGGTTCGCCGCTGACCCGGCATGGGAAACGCTCCGAAACAAATACCCCGTTGGGGTCTCGATCGAAGCGTATATGATGAGCGCAACCGACTACTCAAATCTCAAGTAATCTGCTGCTCAATCTGATACTGAACAACTGATTATTCAAACAACATTGCAGAGAGGAGCAGCTATGAAGAAAGTCTTTTTTGCAGTCTTATTGACTATGGGCTTCAGTGGAGTCGCGAACGCGCAGGATGCGCCCCCACCACCATGCGGTCCGAAAAGTGATTTACCAGCTTCCTTGTCAACAAACGTCGCAGCCGATTCGCGGTGTTTTGAGATTCGCATGTACACCGCAAACACAATGCGGAATGGCGGTGGAGACTACGCCCTTGCGATCGACGAATTGCACCAACGCTTCCGTGAAGAAGAGGTAGCAATTTTCGAGAAGCACGGCGCAGAAATCATCGCCGTATGGCAGCGGCTTGACGACCCAGAAACACTGGTCTGGATGTTGGCCTATCGTGACCGGGCTCATCGAACCGAGGTGTGGAATAAGTTTCGTGAAGACCCCGCATGGGATGCCCTGCTCAGCAAATATCCCGTCGGAGTAAGCGCCGAGGTCTACATGATGAGTGCAACAGACTATTCGAAACTTAAGTAATACACAGAAGTCGGTATTACTCGACTGTTTGGGTCCTTTAAGTCCTGATTCACGACGCAAACTTCGAGCAATTGACATGAAAAAGGCGACTTAGCATTTATGGCTAAGTCGCCTTTTGTATCTATCAAGACAAAACAAACACTACTCACCAGGTGGTGTATAGGTCATCTCTCCAGCCTTTTTGACCGCTTCAAGTCCTTCACTGAACTCCAGCAGTGGAACTGTCTTCAAAGATTTCAGCCCACCACCAGCAGTCAAGCCAATCGACATCGCCGCTGCTGTCACGTTGTCCGGCATCTCAACAATGCCCACGATGTCGTGGTCACCGAATGCCATGTAAGCAGACTCAAACGTACCGCCCAAGCGCTCAATAGCCGGCTTGACAACCTCCATACGATTTTGAGGATTCTTAACTTGAGCTGCCCATGCTGCACTTGTGTACGAACCTAGAATTAGATATTTTGCCATTGTGCTCTCCTTACTCTCTCTTAACCACAGCCAACTTTACGGTAGCGACACGCGCGATTGAAGTTCGCTAAACAAATTTTGCGTGACAACAAAACCCTAGAACGCGTTCTCAACCCTCTCACCATCTCCCATAACTCTATCGAGAGCAACCTTCGCAGCGACTAAACCGATGAATGCCCGGAGCCTCTAAAACGCAACATTTAGCATTACCCGCGCCGTACGAGGTAAAGATGGATGAAAGTGGATATCATCCACGCCCACTAGCGGCTCACCCGCTAACCGTGATGTGTAGTAGTAATCAATATCAGACACAGCACTGTCCAACAGGTTAAAGGCTTCAAACACGACATCAACTTGTCCGTTCAATCTGAATCCAATCTCACCATTTAAAATCGTGGTCGGCTCTGATGCCACACTGCTGTCTTCGATCAGCGGACGAGCACCAAAATGACGAAGGCGCATACTTCCATACACACGTTGACTCGGAGAAACGGTCAAACCGGCTGCAATAACCCTATCCAGCGCACCAGGAATATAGAATCCGGCCGGATCGGTATCTGAGAACCGGGCGTCACTAAACGACATGTCTAATTCGCCGGTCAGCCAGTCTGTCAAATTCAGATAATTCGTCCATTCAACACCGTATCGTCGACTCGGTCGACCAGCTTCTGCAATACCCGCATCACCAACAAAAATAAGTTCGGAATCAAACGACAGATACCACAGGGCCACCGTCGACTGCAGTCGTGGAACGGCCACCGACCGAAATCCTATTTCGGCACCGCGCGCAGGAACAATAGGCGAGGCACTATCGACTGGGTCACCGGTCACAGGATCGACCCGTGTTGTGGCAGTGCGCGGATCGTTACTGTGATAGCCACGCCCGTAATTCGCATAAATTTCAGAGCCACTCCATGGTCCGAAGACTGCGGTGACTTTCGGACTGACTAATCCGGATGTTCCTTGGCCATCATTCAATGATCTGATGGCATCGATACTGTACCGATACCCATCACCACGCAACCCGACGATCGTACGAAAGAAATCAGTCCACTCGACCTCGCTCTGCGCAAACACGCCTAGTGTCGTTTGTTTCACACTGTCTTGCCGATACACACCGGTCCGCCGTTTCGCAACAGTCGGATAGAGTCCCACGTCACCGACATTGTCTTGGCGTATCGACACACCCACAGACGATTCCGTATGTCGATCAAAAACTCACCCCAACCGTCGATGGACGACTTTCCCCCCTGACACCCAGCGAGACGCAGCCTGTTCTACTTGGTCGCCATTGATAGGGTCCGCAAGGAAATACGTAAAGTTTTGAAACAGATTCAGTCTCCCGCGGAGACCATAGAACGTGATCCGTGTCGATTGATTGGCCTCGGACATCAGCGCGTCAAACGCGAGGCTATAGCGTTTCGTACTCCCACCATCCGTCGCATCAAGATTCCCGAATCGAGAAATAGTGCCCTGTTTGACCGCACGCACTGGAATCTGATCCGTGGCATTCCAGTTACTGGAATACCCCATCGCTGTCACAGAAAATCCGTTACGGATATCGCCTTGGCTATAGCGAATCACCCCATTGGTTTTCTTCAAATCATCAGGCAATTCCCAAGGACCATCGTTTTTACCGAGTTCAAGGGCAATCAGCAGGTTCCCTTCCCCGACCTTGGGCGACGCTGCTCCAAACACGCGCCCCCAGCCCTGTCCGCCGCTGCTGACGCTGAACATCGGCCGATCCAACACATTGAGATAACTAATATTTGCCGAGCCAGCCACAGAAAAGTCACCATGCTCCGCAAAATATGGACCTTTCGTGTACTGCACGCCGCTAACGAGTTCCGGAATCAACAGATTAACATCGCTGTATCCATGCGCATGTGCGCCAGACGATTCATTCAAGGGGACACCAGCCACCGTGGTCGCAAAGTCAGACCCGTGGTCCAAGTTAAACCCGCGAAGATAATATTGATTCGCCTTGCCTTCACCACTATGTTGACTGGTAATAAATCCTGGGACTGATTCCAGAACTTCTCCCGGTCGCATGATCGGTCGGGAAGCGAGTTGTTCGGCCGTAATTGCTCCGACACTCGCTGACGTGGCGATACCGACCAGGTTCTCCCGAGGATTTTCAAGGTCGGCAATATTTCGAAACGTACGGCTGCCTGTGACGACCACATCAGCCGTCAGCCCCAACGTCAGTACGACATCCAGGCGTTGCTCCGCCTCAGTTGCCTCAATGCTCCGTGTCGTTTGTGAGAAATTAATCGCGCGAAACAGCACCACCACCTGCGACTGGTCAACACCGTCAAAACGGTACGAACCCGTACTATCTGTCACCGTGGTTTCTACACCTGCACCGGCAACCAATTCCACCGTTACACCAGGTAGTACCGCGCCGGTCTCATCAAAGACGGTCCCCATAATCGAACGTTGCGTTTGAGCGACCACAATAGAAGCTGCACAACACGTCATCAACAAGGCAGCTAAAGTTCTGTATAAATTCATATTCCTTTAATAGCAGTCTTACGTTAACAACCACAGACCTACTTCACATCAGGAAGAGGTGAGCCACTATTCAATTTCAACTAACAAGAATAAAAGGAATGAACTAGGCAGGTGGTGCGCGGGAACCCGAAGGCTTTGGAGAGCCAGAGTCGAACGAGCCAACAAAAGTCTGCCGGACCCACTTCGTTGAGTTGACTCCGTCGGTAACCGTTTGAACATCGATAACATCACCGATTGAAGAATTTCCCAACTGACAAAGGGTGCAGTGATGGTCGACGGTGTCATGCGCAACGTGTGTCAGTGGCACCGCCACTGCCACGAGCACAAGGACTATCGATAAGCCGACGGTTCTTCGAATCAACGTAAAAAACATAACTGTGGCTGAACCTCATTCAAGCCTACTACATTACTTACAGAGCTGTATGGTGGGGCCTTCACGGACAAATAGCCGTTAAATAGCTATTATATTTAGAAGGCGAAGTCTCAGACTCTATTCTGAAGCCACAAAACACTAGAACCGGTTACGGCAGCGGTGCTCTCGCTTGAAGCTCTTCAAACCAATTAAACACGACCACCAAAATTGTCTTACCGAGTGGAGGAATCAGTCGGGTATACCCGATCACCCGTGTACTCTCGCAACCCACAAAACCCAGCCGACCGAAATCCATTGTCTACAAGTAAGGCCGCGGCACGCGCAGCCCGTCCACCGCCCTGTCAAGCGGTGAGGATCATCTTGTCTTTTGGTAGCTCATCAAGACGATCTTCGAGTTCAAACAGGGGAATGTGGATGTAGCCCTCGCGTGTCCCATATTTTTCAAGCTCCCACGCCTCGCGCACATCAAGTAAAACAACGCTTGCATTAGCGAGTGTGCCATCAATCTCAGACGCTTCAACACGCTGGTCCTGGCTCACTGGTTCCGGTAGATTCTCAGGCCGACGAATCGTAGGCTCCTGCGCCATAAGACTCGCTGCAAAAAGAGAAACACCAAGGACAATCAACGGTAAATCACGTTTCACCATAAGTCACCTCGTATTTCGTCACAGTGTAAGACCTGTAGGATACATCTAGCCATCTCAATTTGGTCAATACAGGGTATTATCCGCCGTTTAGTGCGTCACGAAAACGCCGAATACGGGCCGCATTGGCACCTAAATCTCCAACGCCAACCCGTGAGAGTGACCGCACGTCAATCCGACTACCGGCCCCTTCTGGGCGAATGCGAATCACGATATCGTCGACAAAACCAAACCAGAATGTCGTATCTGTCGCCTCGATCCGCCGCCGACGAGCATCGGCGACGACTACCTCCCACCCCATATCGCGAGCGACCTCGATCGCGAGACTAAATGCCTCATCTGGCGACTCCGTCGCCATGATTGGCACGATATCTGGATAGGCCTCGCGTTGCTGTTGTGCGAGTTCTTCGCCACCATAGTCAGTTCGGCCAGGGGTGGCGTGCTGAACTGCTTCGACGAATTGCGGTGGGGTCAACACGTCGGTCGTAATATCGTGAATCGCTGGAGCACCAGCGCCTGACACTACCGACATCCATGGTACGGCAATCACACTGCCGACGACCAACAAGGCGATCGTCGCAAAGGGTTTTGTTTTCTCAACACCAGTGCGGATGAGCGATACAGCTATAGCCAGCGCCGACAAGGAACCGAGTACAACGCCGACAGCAAACAATGCAAACGCCACGCTAAGCGGCAAGATACCCAGTCGATACGCCAGCGGAATCAATATAATGCCGCTACTGACTCCGACAGCCACATAACTCGCCCCGCGTTGTAAACGTAACAATAGATATGGCTCCTTCTATGACACTTGAAACGAACACCCGTAATTCGATTCACAGGCGTGCGATATGAAACAGAAGCATTTTTACGGCAACAGTGCAACAACGACTACCACAGCAGTTGCAAGCTGCCACCATAATTGTGTTTGCTCTTTGAGTAACAGTGTTCCCCATCCAAGCAACACCGCAGCCGCGATAAGAAAATACCAGTAGAGTTCGGCAAAATCTTCCTGGCGCTGGAGAATACCGCGCGACGCCCGTTGAATATCTGCCAGTATCTTGAGGGCCACTACCTGGTCGGACTCCGCGCCCAATTCATAGTAGGCCCCACCACCTGCTTGCGCGATCGCTCGTAACGACTGTCGATCCAGAACCGAATGAATGGGGGGATCTGGTTCCTGATAGCGCCGTGGCGGCAGTTGCGGAATGAAACCACCAGCCGTGGTTCCGACACCAACAACATAGACCCGGATATTTCGGCTCTGGGCCAGTGCCAGGGCACGCTCGACCTCACCGCTCCACGACTGCCCGTCGGAAAGCACGATAAATGCTTTTGCGCTTAAGCGTCGACCGTACAATTCCTCATCTTTGTCGATCATTTTGACGCCCCAGTAAAGACCGTCCTCGATGTTCGTGTCCCAACTCGTATCATCCTGCAGTCGAAAGGGTGATTCATCACCGAGGTGATCAAGAAAAAAGAACAACGCGTTCGGATCGCTTGTTAATCGCACCTGGGGTGCCGTACGGTGAGCAAACAGCGCTAAGGCTACACGTTCTTGCCGCCAGCTTAAGACCTCAGCAAATGTCCGCAGCCAGGCAACAGAACGCTGCCATCGATCAGGGTTCACATCTGTGACTCGCATCGATGTGGAACCATCTTGCAGAACAACGACGTCGACACCCGCGCTCTGCGTCACAGACATCAGCACCTGTGGACGAGCCAGAGCCACAACGACCAGTGCACTAGCAGCAATCACCATGAACCAAAAACTCAAACCACCTGCAAACGTAAAACGCTCATCGATGGGCACGGTGCGTTGCCCGCGTAAATGGCGCAGAGTCTGACGCCGTCGCAGCAATTGGTAAACCAATGCAACAAGCAATACGGCAGGGGCCAACAGTAACCAGAGAAATTCTGGCTCTACAAAACGTATTGCAGACACGTCTTACCCTCGCTTGCGGATCCCCTGACCCGCTCCGAGTGTCGGCGATTCATCCATCTCCGGGTCAACATCCTGCTGCACTGGAATATAAATCTTGATCTCCTCCAAAGTGCTGTCTTCCGGTGCCTCTCCCTCTCGACCATTCGGATTAACAGAACTCATCGGAATATCCACCCCAGAAGCAATGTCCGCCCGGAGTCGAATCAGGTACTCATAGTTATACGCGGCATCAGGATGGTCCGGGCTTTCCTGCAGCACTCCAAGGTAAACACCGATCGCACCATCGATCGCTCGCAGTACTTCTTCACGCTCGGCCTGCGCGTTAACACCAGCACGGTAAGCCGCGTTCGCCACGATAAACTGCAGAGGAAGATTTCCCGTGACGTCAGCAGACGTCGTATCCGAATAATCCGCAAGTATGCCGGCGAATTCCCCACGCCAATACCGAAGGGCAACACGACGTGCCGTTAAGTCCGCACGCGTATCACCAAAAAGCCATGGCATCGACTCAGCAAAATCTAAATACTCAGACAATTCCGCATAAGTAGTGTCAGGTGCATCGAGCTCTAATGTCGCCATCTGCTGCTCCGCACGGGCAACACGTCGATCGATTCGGCTTGCTGTGAGTGCGACGACGGCAATACCGCCAAAAATCACAGCAACTACAACGTAGTTGATTACGGTTCTCATTTACGCGAACCTCCGAAATTGTTTAAATCCGAGTGTCATCGCCAATCCGGTCATCCACAATAAGACCGCCGCAAGTGCAAACGCTTGAAATCGCGGTTCATGAGCAACATAGCGCTTCACGCGAATCCGCCCCTTCGCCAACGCATCAATCTCATGAATTGCAGAAAGTATCGCGGTTTCATTTTCCGCCGGAAAAAATTTCCCGCCGGTTCGCTCAACCGCTAGCTTCCATTGCTGATCGGAAATAATGTCACCAAGCTCCTGATCGTACGCAGTACGGATGAAATACACCGGAATCTCGTTATCAGCAGCTTCCTGCATGATGTCGTCGAGTGTCACATCCTCAAATCGCGCATGTGTATCCTGGCCATCACTAAAAATAACAATAAGGTTGCCTGTCGCCCCGAGAAAATCAAATGATCGAAATAGCTGCACGCCTCGACTAATCGCTTTCATGATGAGCGTGCCGTGGTCTGGAAATCGTCGATATTCTTCTGGCGTGCCGACCAAACTGATACTCAACAGAATATTCTGATAGTCATTAGTAAACGGCGTCACAATATACGCCTCGTTACCAAACTGCACCAGCGAGACAAGGTCCTGATAGGGACCTTCCATCCGTCGTTTTACAAAATATTCCGCCGCTGAGACATTTGCGAGAAATGTATTCCCGGCCGACAACTGCTCGGTCGCGAATGCCGTATTCATACTCAGTGACGCATCAATCATCATCGTAATCCGATGACCGGGATATGACGCCTCATCCTCAATCAATGCGGTATGCGGATCAGCGAGTGCAAACGCAAACACCATCACACCTAATAGAAATAAGGCATAGGCAACATGGCGAACAGGCGCAGTCTGAGTCTTGGAAAACAAGGCTGAACGAAACACGGCGGGCAAAACAAGACGGCCGTCCCCTGTTCCACTTCGACGCATTCTTCGATACAAAAGAAGTGCGACGGATATTCCAACTAACAGTGCGTACACCAACAACGTTGTATCCCGCTGTAACAGCGCAAACGTCCCACCGCTCAGATCTGTTAACTCACTGAGCGTCCTCCCGATAAGAGCGACAAATTCCCCTAGTGCGGCCATCGCTTCTTCACCCACTGCCGTAGCGTCCGTCGTGCTGTAATCAAAGTCGAGAACGGCGGAACTGTGCGACGACGCAATACCGACAACACTTCAATAGAACGCTCAACGTCATCGCTAAGCGTATCCATCTCACACCCATCCCCTGATGCGTATCGAGCCGTTGTAAAACTTCTAAGCCCTTGCTGTATCGTCGCGAGAAGACTTTCATCCTCTGGGCGATCATTCCGGATACTCGGCAGCGCTGATTCGATACGCCGAACCGTCATTGCCGACGATACCAACGCCTCAGTGCCGCCAAATAGCCATGAACGTACATACAGTCGATCTTCTCGATCCGTCTCACTGGCGTTCTCGAGCTTAGTCATTTGAGAGACGGGCTGTTCCAAAATGATCGACCCGGCAAGGCGAAAGACTGCTAACGCTCGACCAACAAGCTCTCGTGTCCAGCCTTCTACCTGACTCGCTGCCTGCACACGCGTCAGTTCCCCTAACGCAGTGCGACTCACGTCCCATGTCGACACCCGCGGCTCAACGGTCGCGGCAGACGCCTTCCAATCACGCCGTGCACGGGCGACGGCCATTAAGAGAACAATCCCGGCCAAACCAGCTAGTATCGCTGCAAGAATCCCTGTCGCGTTAGCACGAAATAGTCGACCTTCAACATCCCCAAAAGACTCGCCAGGAAGCTCTCGAATATCTGTAACAGCCGCTGGCACCAACGCCAGCACACGCACAGATTCCGGCGGTAAGAGATACGTCAACTCGCGCCCTTCGACTAACGCTCCGCCATCGAGTGCCCGTTCGATGCGATACCTAATCTCTAGAGCAGGCAATTCAACATCAAGCCCAAAATAATCCTCACCGATGATCCGCAGCTCATACTGATACTGAAAAAATCGTCGTGAGCCTCGCACGATGTCTTGGTAGCGCTGCCCTTCGAGGACTTCAAATGGAGAGACGGTCAGCGTCTCTGGTTCAAGCCAGGCCAAATCGGGCACGGCCCGTGCTTCATTTGTCTCAACAACCGCACACGTCAACGTCATCGCAAACCGTTCACCAACATGAACGGCATTAGCACCAATTCGACGCCAGCACTGGAGCGCATCCACTTCAACCGTCTCGGAGCCTTGGGCTGATACAGACGTCAGCCCTATCCCATGAATCAGCGTTAGCAGCGAAAGACAAAGAGCAACCGCTTGTCGATTTACCATCGTGATTACCGTTTTCTCAGTCGGCGATCTGCCAAAAATCTTACAACTGCTCCATGAAATGTATCGATGTCAGCACTAACTCTCAATACCTCGAGTCCACGGGACAGAGCAGCGACCTCGACGGTATTCTGCCAGTCGACAACGCGATCGCCGAGTTGTTGGAGTTCACTCGACGACAGCAGGTGAGACTGGCCTGTTTCGACATCAGCTGCTTCAATCCACCCATCCGAAATAACTGGCAGGTCATATGCATGGCGACTATCAACCAGTACGACAAACGTATCGTGCGAAGCCTGCAGCTTGAGTAACTCGTCAAGAAGGGATTCATAATCCTCAAAAAGAAAATCAGACACTACCGGAACCATTGACGTTTTTCTTAGTAATCCGTCAAATGTATTCTCAACCGGTTGCGGCTCATAGTGTTTTCTGCCAAGCACAACGTCTTGATAGGCATCAAGACAATGAATTGCGTGGTTCTTCCCAATTTGTGGTCGAACATTCATGTGCCGAGACCGTCCATCAAATGTAATCAACCCGACCTGATCCTGAAAAAAGGCACCAGCCATCGCAAACGTCGCCACAGCGCGCGCGACCACCGTCGCAATTGGCACTCCTCGCGCGCCACACCGTGTCGATACCGATGTATCCGCGATAATCACAATTCGTGCGGTGCTTTGCTGCTCAAATTCTCTCGTTATCAAAGGACTGAAATTGGTAAGTGTCGATTGCGACCAATCGATCGACGACAATCGATCACCGGGTTGCCAGTCACGCAGCCCGACAAAGTCAAATCCACTCCCCTGAAACACACTCGGGTGGGCGCCGGCCATATACTCGTGCATCCGTCGG
>CAZWKO010000046.1:0-11702 GCA_964634925.1 uncultured Vicinamibacteraceae bacterium | reverse complement strand
CCCACACCGCATAGAGCAAAGGGGCGGCATGCCCTTTTGACAAAACAAACCGGTCATTATGGTCGTACTGTGGATTCTTAGCATCGAACGTCATATGGTCAAAAAATAAGGCCGCTACGACGTCAGCAGCAGAACAACAACTGGATGGATGGCCACTTCCAGCTGCACTGGTGGACCGAACAGAAGCCAGCCGCAAACGTGCTGCAGCATGTTGAAGAACAGGAATGATAGAAGAGGGATCTGCAACCACGGCTAGTTCCGGCGCGGCAAGTCTAGCATGGCCTTTCGAGATCTCGCCTTGAAAGAACAATGGCAACTACGCCACGGCTACATTTGTTCGTGGTCTAACTTTACGATGCCACGACCTCATCGCCTGGTTGTCGAAAACGGAGTTTCCCGGTAAGAAAACCTTCCAGCGTAGCTGGAATCGCCCTAGTAAATCTTTGAGCTCGTTGGCATCACTCCTCTGTAATCGAAGCCGAAATATCGATGTCGATGCACCCATCCACGCTATTGGCCGCCGGACAACCACGCGGATGCCGCGCGACAGCCCGTTCAGCCGCCTCCCGTTTCCCTTTCGGGATCTTGAGGTCGTAACGAACTCGTATACGCGTAATACGAAGCACGTTGTCAACGGCCTCAATATCTCCCTCAACTTGGGCTGTGATTTTGTCACTCGGAGCAGGAATTTCACGCACTTCCAGTGCGCGGGCGAGAGTGCCGAGCAGTCAACCACCAACCGCACCGATCATGTAGTCCAGAGTAGCTGGGATGTCCTCGTCCGGTTCAACCCCGTAGAACTTTTTAATTCCACCATGGACACCGAATCGGATCGGATGCTCAAATCCTTCAAGGTGCATTTCTCGAATAGGCCCCTTGATACGATCTATTCGCATCCGGCTGGTATGGACAATTTCTGACACAGGCCGCTCCTTTAGCTATCGACGAAGTGCGTTTGAGCCACACGATGCTACAATCGAAACCTATGCAGCAGTCAAGCTACGTCCCGACAATTATTGGTGTCCTGTTTGTCAGCCTGGTTAGCGTTACCGGGTGCGGTGGCGAATCTTCACCACAATCACTGAGTAATACCGAAACCCAAGATACCGGCCCGTCTTTCCAGACCGAGGAAGGTCCCGAAGGCGTACGCAATTACACACGCGTTGATGCGACGGTGGCGTGCGCGGGCGCGACACCTCCGGAAGCCATGGCAGAACTGCGGAACCGAGGTTTTACTACTGTTATCAACTTCCGCACCGGTGGGGAACGCGGGGCAACCGTTGACGCAGGTCAACAAGCGGCTGAAGAGGCCGGCTTGAAATACATCCATATTCCCTTCCGAGAAGCGACTGCGGAGGTTGCCGAATCTTTTCTTGAAGCCGTAGCCGACCCGACGAATCAACCAGTCTATATCCACTGTGGTTCGGCAAACCGCGTGGGCGCGATGTGGTTAATTAAACGTGTAAAACAGGACGGCTACGCGGTCGATGACGCGCTCGCTGAAGCTGAAGCAATCGGTTTGAGTAGTGCGGCATTGCGAGAATTCGCACTGGATTACGTCAGCACTGGCAACTAGCCTCCTAATCCATGGCACACAGTGCCTGATAACAAACGCGCGGACGATCATCTCCTAGGCGACATGGATGCCGAAACCTTTCGGCAGAACGGCTACGCGCTCGTTGATTGGATCGCAGAGTACCTCGCCACATCCGAACGGTATCCTGTACTTTCCCAGAGCAAACCGGGTGAAATACGTGCCGCACTGCCAACAGATCCACCGGTGAAAGGCACGTCCTTTGAGAACATCTTCAAGGACTTCGATGACATTATTCTTCCAGGCATTACACACTGGAACCATCCGGGATTTTTTGGTTATTTTGCGATTTCAGGGAGCGCGCCCGGTGTGTTGGCTGAGTTTTTATCAGCTGCTTTAAATGTACAAGCCATGCTCTGGCGCACATCACCATCAGCTACGGAATTGGAAGAGGTCACACTGAGCTGGCTGCGTCAACTTCTTGGCCTGCCGGACTGCTATGAAGCCGTTATCTATGACACCGCCTCCATCGCCAGTCTGCACGCACTCGCCGCCGCGCGTCACCGAGCAATACCGGACGTCGGAACACGTGGGCTGGCCGGGCGTAGAGAGCTCGGAACGTTACGTATCTATGCTTCTGAACAAGCGCACTCCTCGATCGACAAAGTCGCCATGACTCTTGGATTGGGGCACGACGCAGTCAGAAAGATTCCGGTCGATGCTGAATTCAGACTTCGGCCAGACGTACTTCAAAAAACGATCGAAGCGGACACCGCCAAGGGTGAACTACCTATCGCGGTTGTTGCAACCGTTGGCACAACGTCTACAACTAGCGTTGATCCCGTGAGCGCTATCGCATCAATATGCGCTGAAAAAAGTATTTGGCTCCATGTGGACGCAGCCTATGCAGGGTCAGCGGCATTGGTACCAGACACTCACAATATTCTTGACGGTTGCAGCCAGGCCGACTCACTCGTCGTTAATCCACACAAATGGCTTTTCACACCGTTCGACCTCAGTGCTTTTTACTGTCGGCATATGGATGTCGTGCGTTCGGCTTTTAGTCTGACCCCAGACTACTTGCAAACTCCGGAAGCCGGCAAAGTTCGAAACTTAATGGACACGGGCGTTCAACTAGGGCGACGGTTTCGCGCCCTCAAGCTCTGGGCGGTTATTCGCTATTTTGGATCAGACGGTCTTCGAGACCGACTCGCCGATCATATGAGACTCGCTAAGCTTTTCGCCGAATGGGTCGATGCAAGCAAAGACTTTGAGCGTGCAGCCCCTGTTCCACTCAGCGTCGTATGTTTCCACGCGAGAGGAAACTCGGAGGATGACGCCGAGACTGACGCCTTAAACCAACAACTTCTTGAACGCATCAATACCGATGGAGAGGTGTTTCTCTCGCATACCCGACTGAACGGACGTTTTACATTGAGGCTTGCTATCGGCCATATCCGGACCACTGACAAGCATGTTCGGCGAGCGTGGGAACTGCTCGTGAAACATCGTAACCTGATCGTCGGCTAGTCACTGTTCCCAAAACGCCACTGCTCTCGCCAAGTCATCCCCCCATCATTACTTTCAACCGCCACGACTCCGTGAGGAGGAAATTTGATCTCATGTTTGTCGCCGATTCGTCCAATCAATCGTCTCAACAACCTTGGCAGGTTCGGCATATGACCAATCAGCATAATTTCGCGCTGCTCACCAGCTAAACGATCAGCCACAATATCTGACGGATCGGCTGGTTGAAGACCACGAACCATCACGAACTGGGCGACTGGATTGCACGCGGTCAACAGCACCTTCCCGGTTTGACGAGCTCGAAGCTTTCCACTGTGCCATATCTCAACCGGACAAATACCTTCTTCAACAAGGCGACCGGCGAGTTGTTCAACAGATGTCTGCCCGAATGTCGTCAGCGGTCTCTGTGCATCAACGTTGGCGTCAGTCGCTTGCCCATGATGGACGAGATAAATCATCAGAACTCAAACTACTAAATAATGTGAGGTCTTGGCCGGAAGTGCACTGACTAGATAAGCGCACGAACCATCAAATACAGCACCGACGGTGCGAGTAAAACTCCGACCCCCGTATAAAAAGTCGCCGTCATTGCTCCGTAAGGCACGAGTTTTGGGTCCGTTGCGGCAAGTCCACCGGCAACACCGCTCGTTGTCCCCATCAATCCCCCATAGATCAGTGCCGAATGCGGAGTATTAAGACCAATTCTCGGCGCAACAAAGGGCGTCCCAATCATAACGAGCACGGATTTCGTGAGTCCCGCCGCCACACTCAAGGCAATCACATCACTACTGGCCCCTAAAGCGGTGCCTGTCACCGGACCCACAATGTAGGTTGCCGCCCCCGCTCCAATAGTCGTGATGGCAATCGCATCCGTATATCCAAACGCAAAAGCAACAATGCCACCGACAACAAACGAAAGGACGACACCAATAACAATCGAGATGCCACCAACAAGGCCAGCGCGTTTCAGCGTACTTAAATCAGCGCCAAAGGCCGTTGCCACGATCGCAAAATCGCGAAACATCGCCCCACCCATCACACCGATACCAGCAAGTAATGGAATGTCCGCAAGTCCGGTATTCCCGCCAGTCGTCATACCTCCGTACCAGGCAAACACCAAGCCGAGCGCGATGGCAATCGCCGACCCATGGACATGTCCACGTGTCAGTTTGTCGGAGATGAGATAGGAGAACCAGACGAGAGCGCCAACAAACATAAATGCCGTGATCAGTGCTCTCCCCGACAGTACCGCTTGTAGCGTCTCAAGAATCATCCTGACCACCTTGCCCGAAACGCGCCAATATCGGGATTAGCGCAAAGCTTGCAGTCACCGCCGCAATACCAGCAACAATGGCCATCCATCCACCAGAAAGTGCCGAGTACACATCTTGCCGCGCGGCCATTGCCACAACAATCGGAATGTACATCGCACTCCAAAACCCAATACCCTTTTCCGTAATCGGACTGAGGGCAACGTCCCGCGATCCAAGATTAGGCAGTACGAGAAGCAAGATCATCGCGATACCAACACCGCCAACATTTGCCTGTACACCCATAAGCTGACCCAACAAATCACCAGCAAATGTGCCCATCAAATAGCAAAACGACAACAACGCGACCCCGTAAATCACCACATGCGTTCTCCCTAGAGTTCAAATGATACGTTGCATCATTCTAACCGTCAGCGTCACAAGACCCAGAATGATAATGTGTGAATTAGCCTGTGCACTAACGGTCGCGGACCAGAAGGCGCCTGACATTCAATGAACCAGAACTAGCCGTCACCTGCTGCCACGGATATACTCGCGCTTCATGGACGCCTCGACCCTCTCGCTCGGCGCGGGGCTCGTTACCATCATTATTAGCTGCACAATTCGGCTGCACGTCGGATTTCTAGCAATTTCCTTCGCTTGGATCGTTGGTGTGTATTTTGCCGACATGAGTCCACGAGAAGTTATGGACGGATTCCCCACGCGTCTTTTCGTCACGCTCACCGGCGTCACCTTACTCTTCGCACTGGCGCAAGCAAATGGAACACTCGACCTTATTGCACAAAAAGCCGTTCGCTTTTGTAAAGGCAACGTCGGGGTAATGCCAATGATGTTCTTTCTCTTGTCATTCATACTCTCCTCGATCGGTCCCGGTAGTATTGCCTCAACCGCGTTAATGGCACCGATGGCAATGGCGGTCGCCGGGCAGGTGCGTATTCCGGCGTTCCTGATGGCAATCATGATTGGCCACGGTGGCAATGCCGGTGCGCTCTCACCAATCGCTCCAGCGGGAATTATCGTGAACGGCGTAATGACTGAAAATGGTCTCGGGGGCTATGAAACCCTCACATTCCTGAACAACATGATGGCCCAAACCGTCGTTGTGTTCACCGCATATTTTTTATTTGGCGGATGGCGTCTGCTGGGACGCCGACATGAAGGGGACCTAGTTGTTCCGACAACAGACAAAAGTTCGCAACACCAACACACGCTGGAACGGAAGCACTGGTGCACGATCGTTGTAATCGGGTTATTGCTAAGCAGTGTTGTCCTCTTCAACGTCGATGTCGGCCTCGGTGCCTTTGCATGCACCATTCTCCTCGTCGTGCTGAAAGCCGGTGACGAAACTCAAGCCGTCTCACAAATGCCATGGCGTGTCATTATGATGGTCTGTGGTGTTACGGTTTTAATCTCCGTACTCGACAAGACCGGCGGCCTGGACCTCTTTACCAGCATGCTTGTCAATATCTCAACAGCGAACACGGTCACTGCCATCATGGCGTTTACCACCGGGTTTATCTCGATCTACAGCAGTACCTCAGGCGTGGTGCTGCCAATGTTTCTCCCGACGGTGACCGACATGGCAACCCAACTCGGTAATGTCGATCCACTCGCAATTGCGTCCTCGATGAATGTCGGCGCCCACCTAGTCGATGTGTCCGCCTTATCTACACTTGGTGCACTCTGTATGGCTGCCGCTCCACAGCATGAAGACAGTCGTAAATTATTTAATAAATTAATGGCATGGGGCTTGTCGATGACACTCGTCGGTGCCGCTACCTGCTGGGTATTGTTTACCGTTCTCGGCGGCGGGTTGGGCTAATCAGGTTTCCGGTTTCCGCACCAAAGGCTTCAGCCGGAACCGATGACCCCACCACCTGCCCAGCATCCAAACGGATCACCCAATCGGCGATCTGCCTTATTTCATCCGGAACGTGCGACACATAGATCATCGGTGTCTTCAGTTCCTCGCGAACGCGCTCAAGATACGGCAGGATCCGATCGCGGAGAGCAATATCAAGGGCCGCAAGTGGCTCGTCAAGAAGTAAAATCCTTGGCCGAACCATCAATGCACGCGCCAGAGCGACTCGCTGTCGTTCGCCTCCGGACAGACTGTCAATGGTACGGGAAAGTAATTCTTGAATCTCGAGAATCTGAAGAACCGGCCGGCCATGTTCCTCGGTAGCCGCATTCGACACACCGTATAGAACATTTTGTTGCACCGTTAAATGAGGAAACAGCGCTAAATCCTGTGGCACATATCCAATGCGTCGCTCGTGCGGAGGCAAGTTTGTCCCGCTGTGACTGTTAAACAATATTTCCTGGCCAACCTGGATTAGGCCTGCATCCGGCCGGCGAAGTCCGGCAACAGCATCGAGCATCGTAGTTTTTCCAGAACCGGACGGCCCAACAATTGCCACGGCTTGCGCTTCTGTCTTGACAGACACATCGAGAGAAAACCCACCCTGACGAAGTTGAATCGCGAGCGTCAACAAAGAATGCTTGCTCACCATCACGTCGCAACTCCGAGACGATTTGCAACATGGACAGCCACAAAACCGATAGCCACCGCCGCAATAATCAGGACTGCGGCAGCCGCATCCTGCCCGAGTTCTGCATGTCGGTAAATAGCTACCGAGAGTGTTCGGGACCCAGGAAGAGAACCGGCAATCATAATGGTGGCACCAAACTCACCAATCGCACGTGAAAACCCCAGAACCGCACCGGCCAGTATCCCCCGTCTGGCAAGTGGCAAGCTGATCGTCAGAAACACCTTGACCGGACTCGCCCCGAGCGTTGCAGCGACTCCTTCGTAACGCCGGTCAACAGCCTCAAATCCGGCGCGGGCAGACCGAACAAGCAAGGGAAACCCCATTACCGCCATGGCCACAACCACGGCCTTCCACGTAAACACAATATCTACCCCGACCGAATCCATCACGCCGCCAAGCCATCCGCGTCGGCCTAGGAGTTTCAAAAGAATCAGTCCCGTCGCGACTGGCGGCACAACAAGAGGAAGCGTGACCACGGTCTCAAGCACTGAACGACCATAGAACTGCCGCCGAGCCAGTAGCCATCCCACACAAATGCCAGGTGGAAGCATGACAAGAGTCGCCACACTCGCCATCAGTACGGTAAACCCGGTCACCTCAAGAAGCTCACTCATACCGTTACTAAGTCGTTAATGCGCCACTAAGAAAATGAAGCCGTACGCCTCAAAGATGTGTTGCGCTTTCGCTGTTTGCAGAAACGCAAAAAACTGCACGGCACTCTCCGGGTGAGGGAGGTCGGCTAATAGCGCTGCGGGATACGTAATACGTGGAGCGCGATCGACTGGCACATCAAAGGCAATAACAGCGCCAAGCGACGTTCGCATATCGGTTCGATACACGACACCAGCATCGACTGTTCCGGCTTCTACCGCCCGCAGTGCAGCGCGCACGTTTCGCGTCGGAACGATCTTTGACGTCAGAGCATTCCACACTCCCACCTCGTCGAAATACTCTCGAGCATAGACACCAGCAGGAACTACCTCGGGATCGCCAAGCGCAACTCGTCGGACAGACTGCTCAATCAGATCGAGAGGTCGATTGATACTCATCGACCGATCGGAAGGTACGATAACAACGAGCTGGTTCGACAACAGGTCACGAATGGTCCCTTCATCTATTTTGCCTCGGTCAATCGCTCGAAGCATCTGACGGTGGTCCGCGCTAATGAACACATCTACCGGTACCTCTTCAATGATCTGCGTCGCTAATATTTGCGACCCCGCCGCATTCACAATGACGTGGATACCTGTTTCCTTTTCAAATACATTGGCCACATCTCCGACAGCATCGGACAGACTGGCTGCCACTGAGACAACCACCCTCTGGCCTGAAACACTTCCCGAATGACCCAATGGTCCGTTACAGGAAGAAAGCCCAAACCCCGCGATCAGCAATAAAAACAACAACCGCATTAAATAAATCGATATAGTACTATTTTAGTTGATTTATTATACGATTTAATGCATATTTTTATATTATATGTCACTACTCAGCGTGCGGGAGGCTGCCGATCGACTAGGGGTCGCGTATTCGACCGTAAAGCAGTGGATCTACAAAGGGAGCGTGCGAAGCATACGAACGGATGGCGGCCACCATCGCATTTCTGAGCGTGAAGTAACACGACTCCTTGCGCAGCGTGGTGCACTGCCCCCCCGGCGTCGTCACGCTGCAGACGGTGGCGTATTGGTCGCGCTCAGTGGAAGGAATCGACTACAAGGGGTCGTGGACGAAGTCAGACGCGAAGGTCTTCTCGCTCAAGTCCGACTGCGCATAGGGGATCAGCAACTTACCGCCGTCATCACTGCTGATGCCATCGATGAACTGAACTTGAAGCGTGGTGACGAAGCAACGGCCATTGTAAAAGCTACGGAAGTCATGATCGGCCGTGAAGATCAGGCAAGACTAGGGCGCCGTTGAAAAGGTCGCAGGAAGAACAGATTGTAATTGCAATCCCCAATGACCATCCTGCTGCGTAACGATATAGAGACCTGGATTGGTCCGATACGGAGTACCGTCCGCGTACCGCCGACTCGCAACAATTCGAAAGTGCACTTTCTCCGCAGAACTATGAGCGACATCAACTAAATCGAGCGTGCTGTGGTCCCAGAGTTCGGCGGCTCGTAGCGTGTCAAAATCGATCGCAATATCCTCAGCACTGTCTCTCACCACGATCTGCCCGCTCGGCCCGACACTTACCCGCGGAAAATTACTCACGGCCGCAATTGCCTCATTATCGGCAGCATTCCACGCTCGAAAATATTCGTCGAGTGCCGCACGCGCCGCCGCCTCAGGTGACTCCTGAGTCAGCACCTGCCCATGAAGTGCGAAAACCACCACAAGCGTCATTCCAACCGTAACAGGATGTACCATCATTCTGAGAATACCATTGCTTTCGATACTTTATCAGTCTTAAAAATATCAAATCGTTTATGACCAAACCGACTGTCATTGCCCATCGAGGATTTTCTGCCGTCGCACCAGAAAACACCCTCCCCGCATTTCAACAGGCCATTGACGCCGGGGCAGACATGATTGAGTTTGATGTCCGATTAACGACAGACAAACAATTCATTGTCATTCACGATCCGACACTTGAACGAACGACAAGTGGTTGTGGCATTGTCGAAAATCACACGCTTGCACAATTACAGATGCTCGATGCTGGCGCATGGTTCGGTCGTGGCTTCACAGGCACCATCCTCCCCAGTCTCGGCGAAGCACTCGCCTTCTGTCAGAATCGTGTTTTAGTTAATGTCGAGGTAAAAACTGAACTACAAGATGATCTTTCTCTCATTCGACTTGCCGACCTTGTAGGCAAACAAGTCAGCGCTTTGGGGGGCACGCGCTCGGTAGTTATCTCTTCGTACACGCATCGAATCATCACGCGTCTACGCGATAGACATCAACAACTAACGACAGCGTTGCTCTCAGATGAACCCTTTACGGAAGAAGCCATCACGAAACTCGCGTATACGTCCGGAGCAGCAGCTCTTCATATTCCGCATCGACTGGCATCCTCCTCACTCGCGAAACGAATTAAGCAAGCCAATCTCCTTTCCGCAGTTCACACGGTCAACGAAACGGCCCATATACAAACACTGGTAGAGATGGGATTTGATGCTCTTTTCACCGACCACCCAGACCGCATGCGTGCCTATGTGGATCGACATTCAGGATCCAAAAAAACGACGTGGTCGAGGCACCTCAGTACCACGGAGTTCACTCAGCAGAGTTGACTGAAAGCACTGCACTAAGATAGGGTTGAAGTTCAATGTTGAGTGTGCATCACGCATCGTCTCATGATCATCATCACCGCCATGCGGCGGCTTGGTGGTACTGCGTGTGATGTAACGTCCGAAAAAGATAACACTCACGCACCACGAGGCCTCGCCACTTGCGGCGAGGCTTTTTTTGTATGTGGAGTCTCGATAGATGGATTTTTCAAAACTTAATGGCTTGATTCCTGCTGTTATCCAAGATGATGACAGCAATGAAGTGCTCATGGTCGGCTTTATGAATGAAGAGGCCTTGGCGCAAACACGATCGTCTGGATACGCAACATTTTTCAGCCGGACTCGAAATAAATTGTGGATGAAAGGTGAAACATCCGGGAATACCCTGAAGGTAATACGCCTCAAGACCGACTGCGATGATGACACCGTCCTGGTTCGGGTACAGCGACAGGGCGATGGCAATGTCTGCCACACGGGCGAGCGCACATGTTTCTTTAAAGAATTGGACGCAATCGTATGAAACTAAAATTGGGAATCCCGAAAGGATCATTGCAAGAATCGACCGTTCAGTTGTTTGAGCGAGCCGGTTTTAACATTTACGTTAGCTCACGCTCATATTTTCCAACAATTGATGACCCCGACATCGAATGCACACTAATCCGTGCCCAAGAAATGGCACGATACGTCGCAGATGAAGCTGTCGATGCCGGTCTGACCGGAATCGATTGGATTGCGGAACATCAGGCAACAACCGGAAAGAACGTCGTTCCGATTGCGGACCTCGTATATTCCAAACAAAGCTTTCGGAAAGTGCGATGGGTTCTTGCCGTGCCAGAAGATTCAAAATACAAAAAACCAGAAGACCTCGAAGGCGCACGTATTTCGACCGAACTTGTTCGTGCCACCGAAGAGTATTTTAAAAAACTCAACGTTAACGTTAATGTCGAGTTTTCATGGGGCGCGACTGAAGTCAAACCTCCAGATCTTGCGGATGCCATCGTTGAAGCGACCGAAACCGGCTCGACATTACGCGCAAATCACCTACGAATTATCGACACGGTTCTCGAGTCAAATCCACAACTGATCGCTAATAATCGTGCACTCGAAGACACAAACAAGCGAACCAAGATCGAAAACATTGCATTACTCCTAAAAGCGGCAATGGAAGCACAAGGGCGTGTCGGCCTAATGCTCAATATCGAAAAAGACAAACTAGACACGATACTCTCATCGCTTCCAGCGCTCCAGAAACCGACGGTGTCGGCGTTAAGTGATGACAAGTGGGTCGCGGTTTCAACCGTTCTTGAGGAACGCGCTGTCCGAGAGCTCATTCCAAAACTTCGAGCGGCAGGTGGACGTGGCATCGTTGAATATCCACTCAACAAGATCGTGCTTTAGAGGTTGAGAATGAAAATTATTTCGTCAACAAACAAGCGCGGATTACGATCCCTTCTTAGTCGCAATCAATCCGAGGACAATGCGCGTGTTCGAGACGTCCAACGCATTGTCGACGACGTTCGACGCCACGGTGATAGCGCCGTTCGGAAGTATGCGCGCCGTTTCGACAAACTGCGTGGTCCCGTTG
>CAZWKO010000045.1:0-11722 GCA_964634925.1 uncultured Vicinamibacteraceae bacterium | reverse complement strand
CAGATAACTAATTGCGAATGCTGGAATGAAACGAAGAACCAATGCAACAATCGATTCATTCCCGATTAGCGCCGGTAGAGTTGCCACAGCACCGAATATTGGCCACAGCCCCAAGCCATGGGCCACCGCCAAAGCGAATCGGCTACGGACACTCACAGCCAACAACTGACCCGTAAGCGCACCACCAGCCAGCGCCGACACGCCTAAAAGCATTAACGGAAAGAAAAACGAATGTCCCAAGAAAATGGCGTGGCTACCGAACCACGGGACGACGACGAACAACACCAGTAAGGGAAGGAGAGGTCCTAGTACGTACGCACTAGCTACGCGAACCCTAGAACGGACAACTCGATAGTCAGAACGCAATATCCGACCCGGCAGCAAATACCCACCGCCCCACATTAGGCATTTGATTTAACCCATAGCCAAAGTCCAGCCGGATCCCACCACGTGACGACAAACGATTACTGCCAAGCAATAAACTAATTCCAACCGATGTCTTTAGATCACGTAACGTAAAACGCTGCTGTTCGGGCCAGACAAAACCCGTATCAACGAAGCCTGCCAATCCCAACGACCCCAGTTGGGCAACATCGTCAGCAAAGAACCACCGTTCTTCAAGCGTCATAAGCATCGATCGATTGCCACTGAATTGTCGTACTGGGTAACCTCGTAGTCCGGTTTCCGCACCAAGTAACAATTGCACCTCTGGATCAAGATTCTGCCCGCGTTGATACGACACTCGCCCGATCGTGGCATGCCGCTCTGCATGTTTCAGAAGATAGCGCCCACGCATCGTGACTAAGGCGTTTCGCCATTCATGCCCTTCATGACGACCATCAAACCTCGCCTCTGCAATAAGAAAATGTCCATCTCGGAACGAAACACCCTGGATATGTCCAGTCGACAGAAATGTCGCCCGCACACTGCTGCCACCCAACTCTGGCGCTGACAGCCCAATCGTCGCGAACGTATCAGTGCCTAAATTGAAATCCTCGCTCCGCTCAAACTGATTCACATGTGTCAAACGCACGAAACGGTGCCCAATCGAACGAATTCCAAATTCTGCCACACCAAAATCACGTGCTTCCGTACCGACACGCTCCTCTCGTAACCGATACGCACCATGGACACGCAACGCTCGTTGCCCACTGCGGCGGACGGCCCGACTCACCTGAAAATCACCCCACTGTCCTCGGTGGTAAAGTCGCCCTGTCTCTGCACCCGCTTCAAAAATTGGGTCTGTGCGGCGGAAACTGCCACCTCCCACAGTCCACGACCACGGGTCGCGGAGCGACAAAAACCCGCGGTCAAACATGAGAAGTTGTTCATCGCCGTCGCTTAGGTTCGCAGCGGATACGAGTAACGAGACATTCGACCCGACAAGTTGCGGGTCTGCATACGATACGCGGTCGATTGTTCGGTCCAGATTGGTACGGTGAGTAGCGGTAATCGACTTCCCAAGCCCGAACAGATTCTTCTCGGAAACACCTAACTCCCAAATGGTACGGTTATGAACCTGCCGAAAATCGACTCGAGGTGACAGCGACCACGTATCCCACGTCAACACCTGTATATCAACCTGATCCGGTTGACCATCATCATCGAGGTCAACGATCGTGACATCAATTCTGGCGTCACGAAGAAACGACAATCCGCGAAGATTTCGCTCCGTCTGTTCTACGAGTTCCTGGTCAAACAAATCGCCTGTCTCGAACAGGAGTTCCCGACCAACGACCTCATCACGCGTTCTAATATGGACCGTATTAGCGATTCGATAGGGAGCTGCGACCCCAGTATCCGGTTCGTCAAACACCTCGTGATTGAGAATCTCGATTGTTCCGATCGGCAATCCATCCAGACTCGGCTGGGCACTCGCATTAATGACGCCGATACCGATCAGCCAACTACCGACTATTGCGATTGTCTTAAACCGAGAACACATTCGCTGACCCCTGAACGCACGAAAGCTTCAGCACCACTGTTGTCAAACCATCTTTGGGAAACCGACTCTAATGCCCTTGGTAGAAATAAGGATGGAACAATCAGGATGAACTCTAGATGAAAAAATCAGGAGGGTAAATGGAACTCGTTTTTTTGACCACAAAAAACAAAAAGCCCCAAGTGACCCAACCTTTGGGTTGGGACACTCAGGACCTTTCAAAACACGACCCGCGCATATAGAACACGCGGTCGGAGGCTCGCAAATTCTAATTCGCGCGCCACCGCATACAAGAACTACTCAGGCTCAGTGGCGTCACGACCATCACGCGGCGCACCGGTTCCTGAGGAACCCATGAACAGCTTCCGACCATCCGCAAACGTCAGGTCTCGTCCGTTACCCTTGTTCGAACCGTCTTTGGCTTGGTAGCCATCGACGATGATGTCGGTCCCTGGCAGTAACGAATTCTTCGTAAAGCCACGGCGGAGCAACGTGTTCGGTGTGCCACCTTCGACCATCCACACAGTGCCATCCTCTAGTTCGAGGTGGACCCAGGCGTGAGGATTGATCCATTCCATCTTGACCACAGTACCTTCAAGATGAATCGGTGCATCAGCGTCAAACTCGGCTGAAAATGCGTGATGAGCATCAACCACTGGAACTGCAGCAACTGCCATCGCAATGGCCAAAACCGCAAGGGCTACCTTTACTCGCATCTGATGTGCCTCCTGTTTACCAACCAAAAATCTTCTTCGACATTATCGCCATGAAGATACTGTTTCGTCAACTGCCCAAACTATTTCTTTTTAAGCTACCTACCGAGGACCTGGCGCTTCCCCTTCAAACGCAGAACCGTGACCGCTCGGTCGATAGACCGGCGTCAAATCAGGATCTTTCCGCAGGTGACCGTACATCAACTCTTCTGCAAACTCGACGCATTTGAACTCAAGCAACTGCATATTCTCGTCCTCCCGTCGATATAGCGGCATTTTACTAGTCCACGGCCGTGTATAGGTATCTGGGTCCTCAATGGTCGCTTCATATTCAATGTGGTTTTCGCTGATCATCGTGTAACGCTCCACGACGTGGATGCCAATACCATGGTGATTCCCAGCGCGGTCAAACCATGTATCAGGCATCTGTGCCGTCACGTCAATCTCTAACGTCTCACCATCATACGAACCACGGGAGTGTCCCATCCACGCATCAACCGGAGCTTCAAAATCAGGACGGTTCATGTAGACGACCCGACTGGAACTCGCAAATTCATATGCGAAAAGAATGTATTCCTCCGTCTGTACGATCTGGAACGGATACGGCTGATACGTCGCACGCGGGATGCCAGGCATATAGCACTTGATTGCCGGGTCGCGTTCAACGGCATACTGCTTGTTTTCCTGTTGGGTAGCCCGGGCAGCCGCCGTGTAAGGAATTTCACCGCCCTCAACGATTCCCAACCCACCAGGAACTGAGCCGATGGCCCCGAGTTCTACAACCGGCCCGTGACTTGCTGCATGCGGTTCGATGTCCCAATGATGAGACCCGATCGCCTGCCAGATGCCGTTAAAATTCGGCGCCCCAAATGCAGTCCGTTCCGCCTGATAGTTCTGTCCCTCGACTTCCGTGGACGTCACTGTGAATACCATCGCAACAGCCGCTATCACTGCCGCTACCATCACACTTTTAACTGTGCCCCGATTCCGCATGTTGGGAAAATCTCCTATTTACGAGAAAGGTAAGTGTCGGGTATACACCCGCAAATTACCGATGTCAACCTTTTCGGCTGTAAGCTTCACAACGTTTAGGACTTAAGTCCCTTATAGCTCCTACGAGAACAATCCAATCAATCGCGCATTAATTGCCACGCCCGACCATATCGAGATCGACATTATACCTGCCATTCTTGGCCAGACTGGCCCAATCTGCGCTTCGTCTGTCCGAATCAACCATCGACGAAACGTAAACGTCAGAATGATGCCGAGTAAGACCAATTCCATTTTCCACCAGAAAAACGGGCTGTAATACTGCTTTAAGGCCAATGACATCAGCGAGGGCATGCCCGTGACAAACAGTGCGACAAATGCCCAAATCATCCAGGGCATCGCTTCACCAGCAACCTTTTGGAGCGGCGTGTTGACCAATCCGACGCCAAGCAATCGCAGGTCGACCACCAGCACCGCGCCGGCAAACACCGCAAGGGCCACGAGATGCATCACCTGTGCAATCGGCTGAGCCCACGTATTATTGAGAACCCACTGGCTGAACGACAGCTCGGCCATCCAGAGAAAAAATGGCTGCAATGAAAAGGCGGTTTCTTCCATAAAACTTACCTACCCCTACCCGTCCAACCCAAAATCAAGCCACCACTGAGGAACCAAACCAGGATACGCAGCCATCCGACCAATAATGATAATCAACGACCACAACGCGATCGACACATACCCGGCCATCCTAACAGGCTTCGGCGGCGTCGGGGCATGGTTCCATTCATCCACTGTCACGTATGTTTTGAAGTGAAAATAGGCCACATTGGCAAACGCGGCCACTAGTAGCAACATCTTGAACCAAAAATAAAAGTTTGAAAAATACGTCAGTGGCTTACTGTAAAAAAGTAACGCACCCGTCACAAACGCAACAACTCCACCAACGAGCTGATAAGGGAACAGGCGCTCCTGAGCATCGGTGATTGACGTCGACCGATTACCGATACCAGCTAATCGGAAGTCCATCATCATGACTAAGCCAGCAAACAGACACATCGAAAGCACATGGGACGTCAACAAGATCGGAAACGCATTCAAGGACTCTCGAAGCCAAACACTGCTAGGCATCGCATCCGCCCACGCAAAGACACCTCGAATCATGTTCTTTTTGTCATCCTAACCACGAACACTCTATGCCATCCACCGCGACTTACTACGGAACGCAACGTTCCTTGGGCGGATCTGAATAGCTATCTCGATACGCACCGTGACAGTTAGAGCAAGCTTCGGCCACATAGTTCGTTGCATCAATGACCTCATCTTGACTCTTATTCAGCGCCGCACGGTAGGCGATCTCCCCGGCCTCTCTTAGCTCAAGCGTCCATTGTTTCCAATTGTCCTGGTCAATCGGAACAGGCTCTCCATTTTCACACGTTCGACCTGGCAACGTAATTAGGTTAGCGGCTTCCGCCAACGCAATCGCTGCGTTCTCAACTTCTTCCCAACCAGAATAAACCCCAGCAAACCGAGCCGATGCCCCGCCTTCGTTGGCATTGCTGTCAGCGTCCGCACCTGGGTCAGTACTTTGCGCGTCAAAAAGAATGTTTGAATTAGGGAATAAAATCCCTCGCATCACTTCGGCGAGGTCTCCCGTCGCCTCCGGCGGTGGGTCCTGTTGAGCGGCCACCGTTCCAGCGACCAACATCATGGAAACTACGAGGCTTAGCACTCGCATGTCGTCACTCCCTCCAATCAGCCCGAAACCACATTTGGCCGAGACTCTTAACTAGGGCGCGAAGTGTACCCTGTCGATTCGCACAGGGTCAACCATAACAGCCGCCCTACCAATCGTAAAAATCGACTCTAGTCGCGGTATAGTAGGCTTCCAATAACAACATCCTTCAAGGAAGGGAATGACATATGGCCCGTCTTGGCAACACACTGCTGACTCTGCTCTTCGTAATGCTTGCAAGTGCGTCAGCTCCAATCGCCGCCGCTGAATCCTCAGCCGAAGTTGGAATACAGGACAATCCAATCGCGACCTCGGAAGAATCAGTCGCAGCTGGACGAACCATTTACGGCCGGTTCTGCCGTTCTTGTCATGGACAACGCGCAGATGGACGTGGAATGGCCGCACCTCCAGGATCGCGACCGGCCAACCTGATCGATGCCGAGTGGGACTATGGAAGTAGTGATGCTGAAATCTTCAAAGTCATCAAAGAAGGCATCGCGCCAAAGTACGATATGGACGCGTGGGAAGGCCGTGTTTCTGATGATGACATGTGGAATGTCATCAATTACTTACGGGACTTAGCAGCTAACTAAGTATTCGTTCAACATGACGCCTGACTCGGCGCCACGCTGGAAGTAGTGTCGTTGCACTCAAGACAATTCCGCCCACGCTCAAACCGATCACAACAATATCCCAGAGCGGTCGACGGTAATAAAGAAAGGGAAAGTCAAGGCTGTGCAACCCATGGTACAGCCAGCGGTTCAACCTTGTCAGTCGTTCTTCCTTTCGGACGATCGTGCCTCGAAATGGATCAAGATAGAGCCACGTTTGGTCTAGATCATCGTACTTCGCCCGTAGTACCGGCAGTCTCCGCGTTCCACTACGGTCGTAGTAATAGGCATCGTATTCGTCTATCCAACGAGCGTCAGTCATTGAAGCGGACGGCATCGCCCGCCGTGCAGCGACCACAATCTCCTCATCCGGAAAACGCTTCATTAAATTCAGTGGCGCTTCCGTCTTAACAGATGCGAGTCGCTGGCGACCAGTCACGCCATCTTGCGCCCGCACATACATCTGCCCTCGAAACTGCACAAGTTCCAGTTCACGGGGCGCAAAGGATGGCGAGAGAGCAGTCAACACGCGCTCCAACTCTTCAACGGCAATTCCTCGTATTCGATAGGGTGCACCGGCAACAGCCGCCTGCTGCTCTGCCGTCGGTGTCGTCCCCGGATGCCATGAGAATGGCTCAAGCGATAAGCAACCACTGAGTATCCACGTAAACGTCGCGCAACCAAAGACGAGACCAGCATAGTGATGCCAACGCATTAACCCAGCGTATGGTGACCACGCGCGTTCTTCGCCCTGAGACTCACGGCGGCGGGGCCACGCCACGCACCAGATCCCCCATAGCAAACCTGTGAGCGTCATCACGCAACCAAGAATCGACACCCAGACCATAGTTTGGAGCCAAACTGTCGAGTGTTCACGAAACGGTGTGAAGTACAGCCAGTGCACTACTGCTCCCGCGTACGCCCACCGACGACCGTGCGCCGTTGTTCTTAACATGACCTGCCCTGTTCGGTCTGACACGTAGACATGCGTATCGTCCGGATCATCAAGTGCGATGCGATGTAACGGTCGATACGCACTGGCCCCTATCGTCCACTGGTCAGGTCGAGAGAGATACTGGTCGTAACGGGCAGATGAACTCTTAGAAGAATCAAAGTTTTTGGCAGTCTCAACCGCTTGGTCTCGACTTAATCCGACAAGTCGTTGACCACTGTCTGCATACACCGTTGTCCAACGCCCTCGATGAGAGAATCGATATGCAGGCCGTTCACCAACCATGGAAATGACAACCCGACGGGGTGATGCACGAACAGCGTCAAGGGCTTCATCCGGCGCCACCGCGATTCGTGCTAAGTCAAGCGGTGGAAGGCGCCGCAGTCGTTCTGACTCTGAAAGACTTGGCATCCCGGCATACATCAGTACGATGCCTGACACAAACCAGGTAACAAACAGTAGCCCACCGACAATACCAAGCCACCGATGCGTGAATACCAGTAGACGACGCCAGTCAATAGTCCCGACTGTCACACCAAAAGTATGACCTGAAACACGCGATCAAAAGCTGTCGCCGCCCAGTGCGACAGTCATCCCAGTACGAATCGAACGCGATAATCCAGGAAATCCAAGTGTTGCCTGATAGTCTTGATTTAACAAATTCTCAATACTCACATACCAGGTAAAACGCCGATGCAGTCGGTAGGCCCCACTCAGATCCAGCTTCTGATAACGACCGTTCAGGTCACGGTTCGGAAGTAACATTGACGCCCCAAAAAACGGGTCACTAAGAAAGGTACTACCATCGGATTTTCCAGAAAAATACCCCGAAACCGTAATGTGGCCTTGGCCACGCACATACGACGCCACTAAACGACCCATATTGCGAGGCCTTCCGAATGGTCGCGCACCCACAAGCGGACCAAACTGACCAATCTCAATCCCTGGAAACATGGGATTAATAGCGGGCGCCAAGCTACCACTACTAAATGATTTTGTTACGTTTGCATTAAGTCGTGTGTAAGAACCACTGATGCGAAAATTATCGATGTAAGCATCCACCGAGCTTTCAACTCCCCTCGCCGTGAATGACGATGCATTGACCGTCGCTCCGAACGGCACCGCTTCAGCGATGTCGACCGGCACGCCAAGCTGTGGAAGCACCCCACTATTTACATACTCCACCAAGTCATCAAAAACATTATCGAAGTAAGACGCACGCACGCGGACACGACTCCCCCACAACGTTTGTTCAATTCCAATGTCAATATTTCGACTCCGCTCAGGCCCAATGGGCGACACTTTAAATTTGTCAATCAGTTCACTTCCACCCGATAAGTCGCCGATGAGTTTGAATAACTGTGACTGCTCATTAAAGACCGACGGCGCTTTAATCCCACGACCGGCATTCACGACAAATTTTGTCTCGCCCAATACACTGCGATTAGATGCCGACGGTGGTCGAGCGTAAACCGCGAGAGAACCGCGAGGAACTACAGCGAATCCAAAAAGTCCGTTCTTTTCGACACCAATACCCGCAGTTCCAAACACCCGATTCCCCAGACTGACGCGTCCCTCAACAAACGAACCGGCATTCGTCCGTTGACTCGTCAGTGTCTGAAGGGTCGGCCCGCCCTGCTCACGCTCAATTCGTACTCCGCCTGCCATCTCAAATGTGTCATTCACATAGTAATTGGCGCGACCTGAGAGAAACTCGCGTGACGTTATCGCATCAAATATCGACGGGTAGACACCGCCATAATCCAAGATCGCGCGTCCCGTTGTCTGAAACCCATTGGAGCCGACGATGGTGACTTCGTCACCCAAATAATATGCACCGAATCCAAAAGGATCGAACGCTTCACCCGTAGGCGTTCGGTTGTCTAATCTAAATTGACGCTCACTCGACCCAAACTGAATCGCAGTCTGCAACTGATTTGTGACCTGCGACGACACCGTTGCACTGAAATACTCAAGATTATTTACCTGCGTCGAGTCATCAGACATGCCGTAAAACGAGACCGCATTTGGCACCCCGTAATCTGTCTGAATCTGACGCATACTCACGCTCAGGTCAGTCGCGGTTCCCAGCCTCAGCCCGACTTGCCCCGCAATGCTCGTATTGCCATACGTATTATTTGGTACTTCATTATCGGTATCGAACCGTGAGACAGCGACAAAATAATCAAGACGCCCGAGCCCCCCCCCAGCCGACGCCTCGTTTCTGACGGTACCGAAGGTGCCACCGTCCAACAAGTAAGTGACACGCGGCGTTACTGTCGAACCTCTCGGTGTAGTTAAACTGATCACACCGCTTAACGAGTCGGCACCGTATTGCACGCTGTTTGCGGTCCGTAGCACCTCAACGCGGTCGACACCACTGGCTGACACCGCTTCCCAATCGAAACTCCCTCCAATATCGTTCGCAGGAATACCATCAATCAAGACCTTATTGAAGTTACTTGCACCACCCCGGATGAAAATCGACGAACGTCCCCCTCTCCCACCGGTCTGCACAACTGCCACAGCCGGGACAAGGCGGATCGTTTCCAGCACGTCTGATTTTGCTAAACGTCTAAGGTCCTCCGATGTAATAACTGACACCGGCGCGCCACTTTGTGATTCAGGTAGGTCCGTGGCCGAAGCCGTCACAACCACATGTTGCTCCACGGGACCGACACCCAGCACGAGTTCAACATGTGTTGCGACAGATGCCCCAACATAAAACAGTCTGGTCGCCATCGACTGAAACCCGTCTCGTTCCGCAGTGACGAGATAACGGCCAACCGGTACGGACTCGAAGCGAAACAAGCCACGAGCATCGGACTCCTGCTCTCCAACAACAACGTCATTCTGCACAAGATGTACAGTGGCCGACAACGCACCTCCCAGCTGGTCAGTCACATACCCAGAAACGCCTCCACTGGAGTCCTGTGCGACTGCTGTACTTACAAAACTAACCAGAAATACGACACTGGCCAACAACAAGCTATTCGTCTGAATTCGGAAAGATGAACCAAATAGAACACGGGGAAACATGCCGCCTCCTCGGCGTACCTCGCGCCGAAAACACCCATGGGCTACAACACACCCACGCGCTATGAGTTCACCCGATGCTCAGGTCTCCTGACTTGCGGATCATCGAAAAACGACAGCACCTTCCCATGCTAAACAGCACAGTGGTGGGTGCCCCTTGGCACCAACGTGTCGTTCTCTCTCCACTTACAGTGGCGGGACCGTGTGGGACTCACACCCACTTCCCAGAATCATCGAGAATCTGTAGTTACTGTAAAAGTATACCACTCAGTTTTGCAGTCAAAATCGAAACTGAAATATCAGACGACGCACTGAGAAGTACTTATCACCGGCCAAATTTAGACGCAGTGGAAAACCAGCACGTGAATACGTGCCATCCTAATTCATACTGCTTCGGCCGCGCTGCTCGTCGCCCACCCAATAGATCGAATGGCAAGCGTTGCAGGTGTTGTAGACACTCTCACCCAAGTCAAACACGGCATCCGCATCCTCGCGCTCAGCAGCCTCCAACATCACGGCGGCGGCGTCGATCATGTCCTGTGAATAACTCATCCATCCGTCTTCGTCACGCGGTCGATCGCCGAGCATAATCAGATTACCCGCCTCGATCAGCGTCATCGCAGACGCGCGGACAGCAATCCAATCTTCTTCTGTCTCTGGTTCCCAATAGTTCTCACCATTCTCGTCCCACGTAGTTCCAACTGCATCCCAAAGACCATCGGCTGCTGGATCGATCATACCGGCCATGAGTTGCCGGACATCATGTCGCATATCCAACGGTGGCCCAACAGGCTCCTCTGCCGCACAGCCCATCACTAGTACCGTCCCACCCAACAACAGACCGGTGAATATTCTTGTCATTCGCATAACTCCACGTGCTTGTCTCAAGTGCCTAATGGTAACGGACCTGCACCTATAGAAAAAGGGCCGGATGTTTCTCACACCCGACCCTTTGAAATACTACCCAGGAAAACAATAGGGACTATTGCGGACGAGGAACGCCGACATCACCGCTGAGATTCCCCATACCTATGTACCGGAATTTCTGGAGGCGTTTCCCTTCATAGGTTTCAGTCGTATAGATATTCCCTTGAGAATCAACCTCGAGGCTGTGCGTGCCGTAGAACTGGCCCGCCATCCGCCCACCACTACCGAAGCTATACAAATACTCAAGCGGTTTCCGGCGCAACACGTGCACCTTTTCATTCATACCATCCGCGACATACGCAAACGTCTGATCGTCATCACGAGAAAAGGCGATATCCCACACGGCACCAGCGCCAAGAGTCTTCGTCTGCAGATAAATTTCTTCAACAAACTCGCCCTCTGTCGTAAAGACCTGGACCCGGTTGCCAGGACGGTCACAGGCGTACACCAGCCCATCAGTCGTGGGGTCCGCACAGTGCACCGGATTCCTAAATTGCGGCGTCCCCGACTTGTCCGTGCTGACCGTACCATGTGCCGGGGCATTCGCTAAGTCGTAACGTGGCAATTCTGCGTCACTCGGGTCGTTTCCATACGCGCCCCAAAACCGCTTCAACTCACCGGAATCCGCATCGACCACCGCAACGCGTTTGTTCCCATACCCATCAGCAATGTAGACCTCGTTCGCTGCCGGGTCATATCGAACCTTAGCAACCTGTGAATAGCGCGTTGTCGACAAACTATCCGGACCCTCGTGGTCGTGTTCGCCAACCTGGAGGAGAAACTCTCCAGCCCGCGTGAACTTCAGGACATGGGAGTCAG